>CBFGXR010000059.1:0-8325 GCA_965652675.1 uncultured Castellaniella sp. | reverse complement strand
TTTCATCCAGCACGTACGACAGCCGAGCCGCATCGCCACGCAGGATCATCACCCCCGGAAACCGCCGGCGCAGATGCCGCACGAACGCCGGAGAACATTCCACCACCCGCAGGCGATCCGCCGGCACCCCCCGGTCGAGCAGCGCCCGGGTCACCACGCCGGTGCCGGCGCCCAGTTCCACCACCAGGCCATCGCCCCGGGGATCGATCCGGGCCGCCATGCCGCGCGCCAGGTGTTCCGAACTGGGCCAGACGGCCCCGACCCCGGCCGGCGCTTCCAGGAATTCGCGCAGGAACAGCCCCGCTGGCGCCGCCCGGATCGCCCCGGCCATCCGGCGGGAGCCGGCCGCATACCGTAACCCGACGGCCCCGGCGGCCCGCAGGCCTTCGATCAAGGGCAGCAGCGCGACACCCGCGTTTTTCAGCATGGAGACCCCTTCCAGTTCCCGAACGGATAAATTATCAGATGCCGGGCCCGGACGGGTATGCGTTCGTGACAACGATCACGCCTGACACCCGGCGCGCACGGAACATATCGCTCACATCCGTTACTCATCGTTCATCCCGGTCTGGAACCGCGCCGGCGTCCCTTCCCACCCCTCGATTGGAGGAAACCCGGATGTCCAAGCAAAACCTGCAAACGCTCCTGCAACGCATCGGCCAGACGGTCGGCATCCCCGACCTCGCGCTGGATGGCGACGGCTACTGCCAGCTGCGCATCGACGGCACCCTCGACATCGCCATCGAATTCATCGAGGACGGCGAACTGGCGGTCTTCACCGCGCGCTGCGGCGCGATCGGCGAGCGCAACCGCGCCGCCGTGCTGCAGCAGATCGCGGACGCCAACTTCTACTGGGTCGGCGCCGGCGGCGGCACCCTGTCGACCAATTCGCGCGAAGGCAGGGTGTACCTGCAATTCCGCGAACCGACCGCGCAGATGGACCAGGCCCGGCTCCAGGATCTGCTGCAGGCGCTCGCCAACAACGCCGAACGCTGGGGCGTCCGTCTGGCGGCGCTCGACGCCGCCCCGATGGGCACGGACGGCGACGCCCCCGGCGCGGCGGCGCCCGGCGGCCTCATCCCCAACCGCGCCTGAGGAGCATGCCATGCCCGTCAACTCCCTGGAAACCTACCGGTTCGTCGCCCCCCTCAGCCAGAACACGCGGCTCAAGCTCGACGACCAGGCCGGCCTCGGTTCCAACGGCCAGCGCAATGTCGGCAACCTGTTCCCCCGCGCCTGGGACTGCATCACCCGCAGCGGCGCCCAGATTCAGACCAACAAGGAAATCACCCGCGACTTCGTCCGCGCCCTGCGCGAAGAATACGGCGACGAGATCGCCAACGCCATGGCGCGCGACCTGTCGGCCCAGCTCTCCAACGGACGGCCGCTGACCGGCTACCGCATCGGGCGGGTGCTGGAAAATGCCGACCGCCTGAGCAGCCATATCCAGGCCAACAACCGCGCCCTGCTCGACGAGTGCCTGGACGAACTGACCGACCTGGCCCTGCGCAGGATCGGCGACGACACCCACCCCGGCGTGCTGAACCGCGACCAGGCCAGGCAGGTGCTGCGCCAGGCCATCGAAGGCTCCCCGGCCTTTCAGCAGCAGTCCTTTCACAACATCCTGCACCACTTGATGGACACCTTCGGCGACGACGGCGCAGGCCTGGCCCGGCAGGAATTCATCCAGCACTACCAGGGCAAGGTCGACGAGATGCTGGAACACGACATCTCGCTGCGCCTGCTGCCCGATACCACCCGGCTGCGCGATGCCCACGGCCTGTTCACGATCGGACACGTCGTCGAAAAGCTGACGGGCGAGGACTATGGCCGGGTTCTCGAAATCGAGGCCCAGATGCACGCCACCATCAGGGAATCGGTGCGCATCGACGACCGCGGCCCTTCGTCGGTGGGCAACTACGTCGGCATGATCGAATTCCTGCAGGACGGCGCCGCGACCCTGCGGCAGCTGGACCGCACCGGCATGGACGACGTCGGCAAGGCCTACCTGGACGCCCTGCTCAACGACGTCACCCACCTGCTGACCCTGCTCAACGATCGCCTGGGAACCAAGGGCTTCACGCCCGAACAGATGCGCGCCCTGATGGAAGTCAACCGCGAAGCCGGCCAGTTCGCGCTGGCCATCACCGAAGGCGACCTGGAAAAGACCGCCCGCCAATGCCCGGGCATGCAACGCCGGATCCGCGACGGGCTGGAAGTCCTGCGCGGCATGCAGCCGGGCGACGAGAAAAGCCGCCTGACGCTGCAGGCGATCATCGCACGCGGCGAACGCACCCTGACGATGTCGGACGATTACCAGATCGCGGTGCGTCATGGCCTGCGCGGCAGCGATCTGTCCTCATCCACGGCACGATCCGAAGAAATCCTGGCCCGGCTGGGCGAGAACGGCTTCGACGGCCAGGACATCGCCTGGATGCGCGGTCATGGCCTGAACGTCGGCGACACCGTCATGCGTTTTTCGCTCGAACAGGTCCGGCAGCTCAAGCGCCAGGGCCTGGACATCGAGCACTGCCTGCAGTCCCTGACCTAGCCCCCGGGGGCGGCGCACGCCGCCCTATTTCGACGCCATCCGGCTGTCCAGGACGCGCCGCAGGCGCACCGCGTCACCGAAGCGCGAACCGCTCATCCCCTGCGCGTTGAGCAGCACCATGGCCAGATTGCGGCCGTCGAGCCGCATCATCATCACCAGGCAGTCGCCGGCCTCGCGGGTGGTGCCGGTCTTCGAAGCCAGGATGTCCCAGCGCGGCCGGCCCACCAGCATGTTGGTATTGCGGAACGTCCGCCCGTCGATGCTGTACTGGGCATCCGTGGTGAATTCCCCGATCAGCGGCTGCCGGGACGCCGCATACACCAGCCTGGCCAGATCCCTGGCCGAGGACACGTTTTCATTGGACAGGCCGATGGGTTCGACGAACCGGGAATCGCCCATGCCCAGCGCGGCCGCCCGGGCGTTCATCGCCTCGACGAAGGCCGTCATGCCGCCCGGATAGGTGCGCCCCAGGGCGTGCGCCGCGCTGTTCTCCGACGCGGTCAAGGCCAGATGCAGCAGATCGGCGCGGCTCAGGCGCGCGCCGGCCGCCAGGCGCGACGGCAGTTCGCTGGGCACGTCGACGTCGCTGGCGTCGATGGCGATCATCTCGTCCATGGGCAGGCCGGCCTCGACCACCACCAGCGCCGTCATGAGCTTGACGAGGGAGGCGATCGGCCGCACGGCGTCCGCGTCGCGCGCGAACAGGACCTCGGACGTGTCCATGTCCTGGACGAACGCCGTGGTGGCCTTGAGTTTTTCGATTTCCCTGGCCGGGTCCCGCGTGACCAGCGGCGCCTTGGCCACGGCATCGGGGTCGAGCGCTTCGGGCGTCGCGCCCCAGCGCTGCACGGCGATGCGCCGGCCGTAGCCGTGCAGGCAGATCGGCAGGGAGGGCTGGGCGTTGCAGGGGTGGAAATTGGCGACCTGGGAAACCGCGATGGACGGCCAGCCCGCCGCGGCAGCCGCGGAGACCAGCGCCGCCATGCAAAATACCGCTCGACCTCCCGCCATGCCCGTCTCCCGGTCCGCCCCGGAGGCGCGGAACCGCGCGCCGCCGGAAAGATACACCTTGAAAAGCCATCTTACTCTCATCGACAGCCCGCCAGCCGGTCCGGACTTCCGTTGGGCAGCACGGTGCCGTGACGATGCGGCGGCCAGCGCCGCGCCCAGGCACGACACTCAGGCCCGATCGATGAAGCCCTGCCGGGACGCAACGGCGGGCACGGGTTCAAGCGCGGCCAGCCTGGCGATCCAGTGCTCGGCATTGTTGACCAGCGCCTGCAGCACGTTTTCGAGGCGGATCTGATCCATCTGCGCGGTGGGCTCGCGGTATTGCAGGTACACGGTGTTTTCGCGCGCATTCAACGACAAGGTGCCGCCGCCCGTGCCGGCCCAGTGAAAGTTGGCTTCGGCGATGATGCGCAGCGCATGCGCGCCGTCGTCCGGGGCAAGCGCACCGCAGCGCGCGGAAAAAATCGCATATTCGCCGTTCTCGACGAACTCGATCGACAGGTCAAGCGCCCCGTCCAGGCGCAGCATGCAGAAATTGTCGTCGTCCAGGCCGAGGTCGGGCAAGCCGACCTTCTGGCCGAATCGCGTCAAAAGGGTGTGCAGATTGGTTCGAGACATGGTGATCAAGGCTCCTGCGTGGAGATGCGCTCAGCGCGTCGACACGCTTTCGTACTCGTTGACGGTCGGGAGGTCCCACAAACGGAACAGCTGCACGACACGCCCCTCCTGGAAGGCGCAGGGCATGGTGTTCAGCAGCATGCGGCCTTCCTCCCGCTGTTCGGGTGTGCCGTTCATCAGCGTCGTCACCTGGTGGCCAAAATCGGTTTCCGTCACGTCGAACGGCCCTGCCTCCAGATGGTAATTCGTGTCCCCGTAGATGTGCCTGACCCGATCCTGCATGCCCTCGATGTCCTCTTGATAGTGTCGCGCGAAGTCTTCTTTGGCGTCGGGCGCCATGTACGCCATCAAGCGCTTGAACGCCGCCGGGTCCATGCGGTCCACCGTCAGGCCCAGCGCGTCGGTGTCGATCGGAATGCCCCTTGCCTTGATGGCCAGGGCCACGCCGATGCTCGTGCCTTGTTCGCGCAGCAAGTGGATTTCCCTGGGTTCGAATTGCCTGGCCACATCGGTGAACGACACCTCGTTGGCGCGCAGATACGCCACTTCGCGCGCACCGAAGCCGCCGTCACCGAACACCCGCATGCCTTGTTCCAGCACGCCGTCCACATGCAGCTGCAGGATGTCCTGGGGCGTCAGGCCATTGGCGAGGGCGGTCTGGTAGTGTCGCGTCACGGCCAGGGCGAGCTCGGCCTTGGCGATCAAGGCATCCAGCACGATCCTGCCGGATTCGTTGCCGGGCCGGACGGCGCGCAGTGTCTCCAGATCACGTCGCAGGGCCTCGCCCAGCGTCTCGCACTGCTCGGGCGACATCCGCCTGGCGTTGTAAATGCTTTCATCCAGGTCGCCCACGTTGCGCGTCAACACCAGCAGCGCGTGTACCTGCCCTGGCTCCAGCCCTTCGAGCCCCAGGCGTTCGCTCAAGATGCCCAGCATGTGCCGGGCATCCTCACGCATGGCATTCAGATAGGTCTTGTCGGTATCGCTCAGCGCATGATGGTCGATTTTGTCCAGGGTTTTGATCGCGTTGCTCAGGCCGTCCATCATGCCGGCGTAGCGAAAAGCGCTGCCCGAACTGACGGATTCGCTGTCCATCACCAGGTCTTTCGCGGAAAAACGGATGATGGTTTCGACAACGCCGAGATCCTCCTGCAGTGCACGATCCTGGTCGTTGAGGGCGGGCATATTGCTCTGGATGTGCTCACGCAGGCGGTTCGACTCGATCTGGTGGTCTCCAATTCCGAAACCCTGCTGGTCGAGTACGTCCGTCGTGCGGGGCAGGATGCGCGACATCACCTCGTGATCGAGCGCTTTCTGGGAAACCGCCTTGAAGTCGTTGAAGAAATCCTGCGAGGCCTGGACGTCGCCGTTGTCCCCGCCGAAGTTATTGGACAGGATGTAGTTCAAGGGATGGTTGTAATAGCGCTGATTGAAGCCATCCGACTTCAGGATGGCCTGGCGGATGATTTCCTTGGCCGTTGCGCGGTCGATGTTCGCCGTGTTGGTGTGTTCGTAGGCTTTCAGCGCACGGTCGGTCAGACCGTCCAGGTTCTCATCCAGGAATCGCTGGTTGATGCCCTGGATTTCCCGGGACATCATCTGCGCCTGATCCAGGACGATCTCAATGCGACGCTTGCTCAGCGGACGGCCATGACTCAGCTGGCCGCTCAATTCATCATGCGCCACCATGCGGGCGATTTCGCTGCCGTATTTTTCGCGGATTTCCGCGACCAGGCCCAGCGCGGTGGTCTTGTTGGCCTGGATCTCGTCCTTGCCGCGGGTGATGCTGCTCCAGGCGCGGCTGAAAATGTTGCCGCCGCGCCGGGTGCCGGTTTCCTGCAGCGTGCCCTGATCGTCGAGCCGGACGTGCGATTCGGTGCCGCCCCTGCCGATCTGGTTGGAATAGGTGTCGGACGAAGGCGGCGGAAGCATGGAGGGCGGCATCTTGTTTCTCCTGTGTGGAGATTGACTGGACTGCCCGATGTGTAACCGCTCGACCCGCTTAAGTTCCACCCCGCGGCATTCCGATTGCGTCCCGATGACGCCGGCCCGCGTCAGCCGTGCACGACGACAGAGTCTTCCTGGCGGTCGTCCGGCGCCTGTCGCCAACATTTGCCGCAGATGCCCTTCACTTCGATTTCCGCCCCCAGAAAGCCGGAATCGGCCTGGCGCAGCTTCCTGCGCACGGCCTCATAGACCTCATCGTCATGCAGCTCCGTCACGGCTTCGCAGTTCGAACACACCAGCAGCAGGGGATGGTGCGCCTGATGCTCGGCGTTGCAGGCGATGAATGTGTTCAGGGCATCGACCCGATGCACCAGATGCTGGGCCATCAGGAATTCCAGGGCGCGATAGACCGTCGAAGGAGCCACGCGTCCATGGCGCGCGCGCATATCGTCCTGCAGGTCATAGGCTTTGGCCGACCCGCCGCGCAGCAGCAACAGTTCGAAGACCTCTTTGCGCTGCGCCGTCAGACGGCCGCCCTGCGCACGGCAATGCGCCTGGGCCGCCTCGAGTTGCGAGGCGACCTCGGCTGACAGTCTGGAGGTTGGCTTGAGTTTGCTGGTCACCCCTGTAGTTTACAGTGAGCCGCACGCATCGTCGCGCCCGGCAGGCACGGCAAGACCCGAGTGGCGCCGGCTTCAGAACTCCACTTGCAGGTTCGCCGAAACCGTGCGCCCGGGGGCTGTATATGCGGCCAGTCGGGCATCATTGCCGGTCAAGCCGCTCACCATCGACCAGTCATAATATTTGCGGTCGAAGAGATTGAAGACCGCCAGGTTGAGCGTGACCTGTTTGCCCAGGCGCACATAGCCCGTCATGTCCACCGTGGCATAGCCGGACGTCTTCAGCGGCACCGGCGCGGTCGGTCCCGTCTGCGTCAGCTCTTCGTTGACCCGCTTCTTGCCGGCGACGAAATTGCCGATCAGTTGCGCGCCATAGCGCCCCGCCCCGCCATCCCAGCGCAAACCCGTGACGAGCTTGAACGGCTGGACGCTGTTGAGCGGCTGGTCGTTCGTCTTGTCGGTGCCCATCGACCATTGCGCGGCGCCGAACAGCTGCCAGCGGTCCGCCGCATGAATCCAGTGGTTCAGGGACAGCGAGCCCCTGGCCTCGATGCCGTAGATCTCGACCTCGCCGATATTGCGCGACTGGAAACGCCGGATGGCGCGCGGCTGGCCGCCGCTGGGCGGAATGAAGGCGATCATCTGCGTATCGATGAAATCGCGGTACCAGTTGTAGAAGCCGGTCAGCTCATAGGAACCCATGTCCGACTCGCCCCGGGCGCCGAGCTCGACGCCGCGGCTGCGCTCGGGCTTGAGATCCGGCGCCGGAATGAAATCGTGAATGAACGTGGCGACGGGGATCTGTCCGATCCGGTTCAACTGGTCATAGGTCGGCATCCGGAAGCCCGTGACGTAGTTCGCGTACACGACCTGCCGGGGGCGCCATTCGTAACTGATGCCCAGCCGAGGCGTGACGGCGCTTTCAGACAGGCCGACCGGGTCGCTGCCGGCGACGTTGGCATTGGCGAACTCGCCGTCGGGCTTGGGCGAAAGCCGGTAGTAGTCGTAGCGCAGGCTCGGCGTGACCTTGAACCGGCCATCCGCAAACGACATTTCATCCTGCAGGAAAACGCCGATGTTGCGCACGTCGGTGTCGGGCGCGGTCTTGCGCGGGTAGACCGCGCCATCGATCACGTTCGTGGATGATCCACCCGCCGCCGCGCGCTGGCTCGCATCGTTGACCAGGCTGATGGACTTCGACAGCATATCGACCCCCGCGACCCAGCGATGGGCCACCGCGCCGGTCCGGGCACGTCCATCGAACTGCAACGAGCCCGACCACTGCGGCTCCCGGTACGACAGCAGGGTGTCGCGCAGCAGGACGGGCGCCATGCCGGGCGGCTTGCGGTTCTCCGACGTGCGCTCCTTGCTGGCGCTGCGCTGGTAATCGATCTGGGCCGTCAGGTTGTCGAACCAGCCGGCGTCGGCGCGCCAGCGGTAGGCCAGCCCGATGCGTGAACGGGTGCTCTCGTCGTCCGCCATGCTGCTGTTGATGCGCGTGCCGCCGGCGATCGGCACCGCCAGCGAACGCTGATCCGTCTCGATGGTCTGTTTGTAGTATTCGCCGGTCAGCGTGAG
>CBFGXR010000058.1:0-8343 GCA_965652675.1 uncultured Castellaniella sp. | reverse complement strand
ATGCTGTTTTCCCGGCTGGCCGCCCGGCTGGGCGCGCCGCTGGGCGAAACGGCCCTGTTCGACGCCGCGCTGTTCGGCGCGGACGCGCACGAGGCCGAGCCGCTGCTGCGCATCGGCCCGTTCACATCGCCGGTCTTCGAGACGGACCGGATCTGTTAATCACGCATAGGAGGACCCCATGGACTTGAGCATCTTCGACCGGATGGAGTCGGAAGTCAGAGGCTACATCCGGTCGTTTCCGGTCATTTTCAACAAGGCGCGCGGTTCGGAGCTGTACGACGAGGACGGCCGCCGCTACCTCGATTTCTTCAGCGGCGCGGGCACCTTGAACTACGGGCACAACAACCCGGTCCTGCGCGAGCGCATGATGGCGTATCTGGAGTCCGACGGCGTGACGCATGGCCTGGACATGGCCACCAGCGCCAAGAAATATTTCATGCAGACGCTGGCCCGGCTGGTGCTCGAACCGCGCGGCCTGGACTACGTGCTGCAGTTCACAGGCCCCACGGGCACCAACGCGGTCGAGGCGGCGCTGAAGCTCGCGCGCCAGGTCAAGGGCCGCCAGAACGTGATTTCCTTCACGCACGGCTTCCACGGCGTGTCCGGCGGCTCGCTGGCGGCCACGGCCAACCGGAAATTCCGCAAGGCGGCCGGCGTGGCCCTGGGCAACATCAGCTTCATGCCCTACGACGGCTATTTCGGCCCGGACGTGAACACCATGGCCTATCTGGAGCGCATGCTGGACGACCCCAGCAGCGGCCTGGACCATCCGGCGGCGGTGATCGTGGAGACGGTCCAGGGCGAGGGCGGGGTGAACGTGGCGTCGCAGCGCTGGCTGCGCGAACTGGAGCGCCTGTGCCGGCGCCATGACATGCTGCTGATCGTGGACGACATCCAGGTCGGCTGCGGGCGCACCGGGGGATTCTTCAGTTTCGAGGCGGCGGGGATCTCGCCGGACATCGTCACGTTGTCGAAGTCCCTGTCCGGCTTCGGACTGCCCATGGCGCTGGTGCTGCTGCGCCCGGAACTCGACGTCTGGGAGACGGGCGCGCACAGCGGCACCTTTCGCGGCAACAACCTGGCGTTCGTCACGGCGGCCCAGGCGCTGGAGACCTACTGGGCCGACGGCGCGCTGAGCGAGGAGGTCGCGGCCAAGGAGCGCCTGGTGCGCGACTGGCTGGAAAACCTGGCGCACAGCTGCCGGGACGCGGGCCTGGGCGTGCGCGGCCGCGGGCTGATCCAGGGCCTGGTGATGCCGGTGGGCGACGGCCTGGCCGGCCGGATCG
Source organism: uncultured Castellaniella sp. (assembly GCA_965652675.1). Lineage (GTDB taxonomy): Bacteria > Pseudomonadota > Gammaproteobacteria > Burkholderiales > Burkholderiaceae_B > Castellaniella. The sequence continues at coordinate 7,057 of CBFGXR010000058.1, read as the reverse complement.
CGCGCCGGGCCTTCGAGCAGGGCGTGGTGATCGAGACCTCGGGCGCGCACGACGAGGTGCTGAAGGTGCTGCCGGCCCTGACCATTGCGCGCGAACAATTGCAGCAGGGCCTGGAAATCGTCGAACGCAGCGTGGGCGAGATCCTGGCCGGCGAGGGCCGCCGGCCCCGGGCGCTCAAGCTCGCGGGAGGCGGACGATGATCGTGCGCAACGTCAGGGACGTCATCGGGACCGACCAGGAAATCGTCACGGAGAACTGGACCAGCCGCCGGGTGCTGCTGGCCCGGGACGGCATGGGATTCTCTTTCCATGAGACCGTGATCTTTCCCGGCACCGAGACGCACATTCATTACCGCAATCACCTGGAGGCCGTCTGGTGCGTCGAGGGCGACGGCGAGATCGAGACCCTCGCCGACGGCCGGAAATACGCTCTGGGCCCCGGGGTGGTCTACGCCCTGGACCGGCACGACGAACACTGGCTGCGCGGCGGCGAGCGGCCCTTGCGGGTGATCTGCGTGTTCAATCCGCCGCTGACGGGCCGCGAGGTGCACGACGCCTCCGGCGTCTATCCGGCCGTCGAGGCGTCCGGGACCTGAGGCCGGCCGCGCCCCGTCCCGGACGGGGCGCGGGCGCCGCATCCGACAGGAGGACATGAAAGATGAAGGATTTTTACGTATCACGGACGGGGCGGGACGCGGCGCTGATCGCGCGCGGCGATCCCGTGGTGTACGACGGGGGCCGCTATGCCGGTGCGCTGGACGAGGGACAACTGAGGGCCTATGAGCGGGACGGTTTTCTGGTCCTGCCCGGCGTGCTCGGCGCCGATGAGGTCGAGGCGCTGCGCGAGGAGGCGCGGGCGCTGGAGCATGATCCGGCGGTGCGCGAGGGCGAGGAGGTCATCCGCGAGCCGGGCGGCACGGCGCTGCGCTCGATCTTCCGGGTGCATGAACTGGGGCGGCGGCTGGCCGACCTGCCGCGCGATCCCCGGCTGCTGGACGTGGCGCGCCAGATCCTGGGGTCCGAGGTCTACATCCATCAGTCGCGGATCAACATGAAGCCGGCGCTCGACGGCAAGGAGTTCTACTGGCATTCCGATTTCGAGACCTGGCACGTGGAGGACGGCATGCCGGCCATGCGGGCGCTGAGCTGCTCGGTGCTGCTGACGGACAACACGGCGTTCAACGGGCCGCTGACGCTGATCCCGGGTTCGCACCAGCAGTTCGTCGCCTGCGTGGGCGGGACGCCGGAGGAAAACTACAGGACCTCGCTGCGGCGTCAGGAAGTGGGGGTGCCGGATCCGGTCAGCCTGCGCCTGCTGGCTGAAAAGGGCGGGTTGCATGCGGTCACGGCGCCCGCCGGGTCGGTGGTGTTCTTCGACTGCAACACGCTGCACAGTTCGGGCGGCAATCTGTCGCCCTGGCCGCGCAGCAATGTCTTCATGGTCTACAACAGCGTGGCGAACCGCCTGGTGGCGCCGTTTCACGGCATGAAGCCCCGGCCCGAGCACATCGCGGCGCGGCGTTCGGCCGAACCGCTGACGCCGCTGCGGGTGGCCGCCTAGGGCCGCTCAACCGCCGGTCTGGCGGGTCTCGATGAAGGTCTTCAGGAATTCCCGGGTGCGATCCTCCCGGGGTTCGGCGAACATGACTTCGGGCGGCGCCTGCTCCACCACCACCCCCTTGTCGAAGAAGCACACCCGGTCCGAGATCTGGCGGGCGAATTCCATTTCGTGGGTGACCAGCAGCATAGTCAGGTCGTGTTCTTCGGACAGGCGGCGGATGACGGTCAGCACTTCGCCGACCAGTTCCGGGTCCAGGGCCGAGGTCGGCTCGTCGAACAGCATGATGTTCGGGCGCATCGCCAGCGCGCGGGCGATGGCCACGCGCTGCTGCTGGCCGCCGGACAGCTGGCCGGGGAACTTGTCGGCATGGTCGGTCATGCCGACCAGGTCCAGGTATTCGTGGGCGCGCCGATCGGCCTCCGCCCTGGACAGGCCCAGCACGTGGACGGGCGATTCGGTGACGTTGCGCCGCACCGTCATGTGGGGAAACAGGTTGAACTGCTGGAACACCATGCCCATTTCCTTGCGCATGGCGCGCAGATGGGCCTCGCCGGCGGGGACGGGGCGGCCGTCGCGGTATTCGTGCCACAGGGGCTTGCCGGCCACGTGGATCAGGCCTTCGTCGATGGTTTCCAGCGTCATCAGGATGCGCAGCACCGTGGACTTGCCCGAGCCCGACGGGCCGATGATAGTGACTTTTTCGCCCTTGGCCACCTGGAAGTCCAGGTGATCGAGGACGGTGGCGTCGCCGAAGCGCTTGACGACCTGGTCCATGACGATGATGGGGGAGGCCTGATCGGGGGAGTTCGAAGTATCGTTCATCGTTCGTTCAATGCAGCGGGATGCCGCGCTTGGGCAGGCGTTCGTCCAGCGCCCGCACGCCGGCGGAGGCGACCAGGGTCAGGACCAGATAGATCGCGCCCACCAGGGTCAGCGGCACCATGTAGTTGAAGCTGCGGTCGCCGATGATGCGCGCGACGTTGAGCATTTCCAGGATGGACACCACCGACAGCACGGGCACGTCCTTCATGATGGACACCAGGTAGTTGCCCAGGGCCGGGATGATGCGGGGGATCGCCTGGGGCAGGATGATGACCGCGAAGGTGCGCAGGGGCGAGATGTCCAGGGCGCGCGCGGCCTCGACCTGGCCCCGGGTGATCGATTCCAGGCCGGCGCGGTAGACCTCGGACATGTAGGCGCTGTATTGCACGCCCAGCGCCAGCGCGCCGGTCAGGAAGGCGGGCAGCACCAGGCCGTATTCCGGCAGCACGTAATACAGGAAGAACAGCTGCACCAGCAGCGGGGTGTCGCGCAGAAATTCCGTGAACACCCGCGCCGGCCACGAGATCAGCCGCAGGCGCACGCTTTTCAGGCCCGCCAGGACCAGGCCCAGCGCGGCGCCGACCACGAAGCCCAGCAGGGTGGCCTCGATCGTGACGACCAGGCCGCGCAGCAGGATGGGCAGGATCGACCAGGCGAACACCCAGTCGTTGGCGGTGTTCCATTCGATGCCGAACAGCATTCAGATTCCCCTGGCGCGCCAGCGCCCGACATGGGTTTCCAGGAGGCGCATCAGGCCGGCCAGCACCAGCGCCATGCCGAAATACATGAGCAGCAGCAGGGTGTAGACGCCGACGCTGTCCTGGGTGAAGTTGCGCACGCGCTCGGCCTGGAAGGCCAGGTCGCCCAGGCCGATCAGCGACACCAGGGCCGTGTCCTTCAGGTTCTGCACGGCCAGGTTGCAGAAGCTGGGCATCATTTCGGGGACGGCCTGCGGGATGGCGATGCGCCACAGCGTCTGGCGCGGCGTGAAGTCCAACGCCTTGGCCGCTTCGTGCTGGCTGCGCGGCACGGCCTGGATCGCGCCACGCACGACCTCGGCGCCGTAGGCGCCGATGTTCAGGCTCAGGGCCAGCGTGCCCGCCACGACCGGCGGCAGGCGCAGGTCCACGCCCAGGGCCTGCCCCAGCACCGGCAGGGCGAAGAACAGCCAGAACAGCTGCACCAGCAGCGACGTGCCCCGGAAGACCTCGATCAGGGCGATCGAGGCCCAGCGGCAGGGCAGGGACCGTGACAGGCGGCCGATGCCGAACAGGAAGGAGAACGCGGCCCCCAGGATGGTGGAATACAGGGCGAGCCGGATCGTGACCCAGGCGCCCTCCATCAGGGGGTTCAGGTAGGACAGCCAGTCCATGCCGGGCGCGGTCCGGTCTTACCCGGCGGCGCAGAGCCGCGCCGTGGAGCGCTCGAAGGACTGCGAGGCGTCCTCGGCGGAAAAGCCGTAGCCGCTCATGATCTTCTTCCAGTCCTCGGTTTTCTTGAATTTCGCCAGTTCCTGGTTCACGGCGTCGCGCAGCGCGCCGGAGTTCTTGGAAAACGCGAAGCCGCCCCAGCTGCGCACGGGCTGGCCGTCCACCACCGGATCCTTGAAGTCGCCGGCGGCTTCGGCCTTGCCCTTGCTCTTGGCGGCCAGTTCGCCGACGGTCAGGCTGGTGGCGGCGTAGCCGTCCGCGCGTCCGGTGGTCACCGTGGAGATCGCGTCCGCGTTGTTGGCGATGGTGACGATGCGGTCGGCGGGAACCTTCAGGGCCTGCAGGATTTCCAGCTGGTCGGCGCCGGCCATGATGGCGATCTTGCCGTCCGAGGCGGCGAAGCTTTCGTAGCCGTGCAGGTTCTTCGGGTTGCCCTTGGCGACCAGCAGGCCTTCGCCGTAGGAACTGTTCGGCTCGGAATAGAGCACCTGTTCGCAGCGCTGCGGCAGGATCGCCATTTCGGCGGCGACCATGTCGTAGCGGTCGGCCTGCAGGCCCGGGATCAGGGAGCCGAACGCGGTGGTGGTCCATTCGATCTTGGCGATCCCCAGGGCCTTGGCGATGTGCTTGGCCACGTCCGGCCCCACGCCCTTGGCCTCTCCGCTCAGATCCATGTAGCCGTAGGGAATCTCGTTGGCGATGGCCACTCGCAGCGTGCCCCGGTCGCGGATGGCGTCGAGGTCGGCGGCCTGCGCGGCGGCGCCCAGGCTCAGGGCGCAGGTGACGGCGGCGGCCAGCAGCCGGAGGTTCGGCGCGGATTGCTTCAGTGCGGATTTCATGGACGGTCTCCTTCTTCTGGATGCATGTGCGTGAAATGATCTCTAATCGAACGATCCATTATAGAATGATTTGTGTGCTAATCAATTCACGCGGAATGTTCTACTTGGAGAGGATCGGACGGCGTGGCGCATCGCCCGGGTACGGAAAATCCTTCGGGCGTCGTCGGAGCAATTTTCTTGCCGCCGAGGATGGGGCGCGTGCTAGGATTCACCCCATCATTTCCGGCGCGGCATTCGGTTTGCACGGAAACGGCTGGGGGAGCGTAGAAAAACCTTCGGGCGCGGAAGATCCGGTGAACAACGTCGAGGCAACTTTCTTGCCCAGAGGACGGGTGTTGTGCTAGGATCTACCAATGCACTCGATTCCTTATTTTTTCTACTTTTTTACGTTTCCAAAACCGCTGGTGGAGGAAGGGAATCGCTGTATAAAAAGGTAGACCACACATTCCCGAAAAAGCCGCCGGCGCTGCCAGGCGGCTTTTTTGTTGCCGCCTTCGCATCCGGCCCATGAATGGAGCATGACCGTGTCACACAATACCGACGATACCCGCATCCGAGAAATCCGCGAGCTGGCCCCGCCCGCCCACGTGATGCGTGAATTCCCCTGCACGGCGGACATTTCCCGCACGGTCCACGATGCGCGGCGCGCCATCCACGACGTGCTGTACGGCGCCGACGATCGCCTGGTGGTCGTGGTCGGCCCGTGTTCCATCCACGACACCCAGGCGGCCATGGAATACGCCCGCCGCCTGGCGCCGCAGCGCGAGCGCCTGGGCCAGGACCTGGAAATCGTCATGCGGGTGTATTTCGAAAAACCCCGCACCACGGTGGGCTGGAAGGGCCTGATCAACGACCCGGGCCTGGACGGCAGCTTCGACATCAACCAGGGCCTGCGCACCGCGCGTGAACTGCTGATCGACATCAACGCCCTGGGTCTGCCGGCCGGCACCGAATTCCTGGACATGATCACGCCGCAGTACATCGCCGACCTGGTGTCCTGGGGGGCCATCGGGGCGCGCACCACGGAAAGCCAGGTGCACCGTGAACTGGCCTCGGGGCTGTCCTGCCCGGTGGGCTTCAAGAACGGCACCGACGGCAACACGCGCATCGCCATCGACGCGATCAAGGCCTCGTCGCAGCCGCATTATTTCCTGTCGGTCACCAAGGGCGGGCATTCCGCCATCGTGTCCACGCGCGGCAACGAGGATTGCCACGTGATCCTGCGCGGCGGCAAGGCGCCCAACTACCAGGCCGAACACGTCCAGGCGGCGGCCGAGGCCCTGGAAAAGGCCCACATGCGTCCGCGCGTCATGGTGGACGCCAGCCATGCCAACAGCAGCAAGGACTACACCCGCCAGCCCCTGGTGATCGAGGACGTCTGCGCCCAGGTCGAGGCCGGCGACGCGCGCCTGTTCGGCGTGATGGTCGAAAGCCATCTGGTGGGCGGACGCCAGGATCTGGTGCCGGGCAAACCTCTGGTGTATGGTCAGAGCATCACGGACGGCTGCGTGGACTGGGACACGACGGTGGCCGTGCTCGACCGCCTGGCCGCGGCCGTGCGCGCGCGCCGCCAGTCGGCCCGGGCCGCCGCCGAGCCGGTCGGCAGCGCCGCCTGACGCGCACCGCCCGCGGTGCCGCGGGCTCACGGATTTTCGAAAACACAGGATCGGACATGGATACCTTGCATATCGCCCAGCAGGCCCGGCCGTTGCCGGAGGGCTTCCTGGAAGCGCTGCGCGCGCGCTTCGGCGAGCGCTGTTCCACGGCGCAGGCGGTGCGCGACCACCACGGCCGCGACGAGTCCCCCTATCCGGCCATGCCGCCCGACGCGGTGGTCTTCGCCGGGGACGTGGACGAGGTCGCCTGGGTGGCGCGCCATTGCCACGACCACGGCGTCGCCCTGATTCCCTATGGCGCGGGCTCGTCCCTGGAAGGCCATCTGCTGGCGGTCCAGGGCGGGGTCTGCCTGGATCTGTCGGGCATGAACCGGATCGTGGCCGTGCACGCCGAGGACTTCACGGCCACGGTCCAGGCCGGCGTGACCCGCAAGCAGCTCAACGAATCCCTGCGGGAGACCGGCCTGTTCTTCCCGATCGATCCGGGGGCCGACGCCAGCCTGGGCGGCATGGCGGCCACCCGCGCCTCCGGCACCAACGCCGTGCGCTACGGCACCATGCGCGAAAACGTCATGTCGCTGAAGGTCGTCACGGCCGACGGCCGGGTGATCGAGACCGCCAGCCGGGCGCGCAAGTCCTCGGCGGGCTACGACCTGACCCGCCTGTTCGTGGGCAGCGAAGGCACCCTGGGCATCATCGTCGAAGTCACCGTGCGCCTGTATCCCCAGCCCGAAGCCGTGTCGGCCGCGATCTGCAACTGCACGAACCGGTCGTACGGCAGATCCCGATT
>CBFGXR010000057.1:0-8427 GCA_965652675.1 uncultured Castellaniella sp. | reverse complement strand
GGCGCGCGGGCTGGGCATGGATGTCGCCGCCTACGATCCGTTCCTGCCGCCGTCGGCGGCGGGGAAGGGGTCGGGCAGGGCCGTGTCCGGCCGGCCGGTCAGGCTGCCCAGGTCGAACAGGCGGGGCACCCGGTGCAGCAGCGTGCCCTGGACCTGGACGGTGCCGGGGGCCGCGCCCAGGTCCGGCAGCGCGGCGGGCGGCAGCGGCCGGGCGACCCAGCCGCGCAGCACCAGCACGGCGGTGCCGGGGCTGTCCTGGAGTTCGAGCGGAGTCGCCACCCACAGGCCGGGCAGGCCTTTGAGGTTGCGATTGTCCAGGAGTACAGTAAACGGGTTCAGCCAGTGTCCCCGGGCGCTGGCCGGATGCCAGTCGGGGCCGTCGCGGTGTTGCGCATCCAGGACACGGGCCGGCGCCCGCCGGCCCGCCTCGATGGCGGCCAGCAGCGTTTCGCGTTCATGGGCGCGGCGCAGCTGCCATTGGCCGGCGCCGACGCAGGCCGCGCCCAGCAGCGCCAGCAGGACCAGGGCCAGGACGGCCTTCGTGCGGGGTGCGGGTTGCGGCGGGGTCATACGATGCTTACTTCCTGGTGTTGCGGGGAATGCCCATGAAAATTCTGATTGTCGTGCTGTTCCTGGGGGTGCTCGTCAGCCTGGGCTCGGCCATGAAGTATCTCATGCAGGACCGGGGCCGTACCGACCGGATGGCCTGGGCCCTGACGTGGCGGGTGGGGTTGTCGATCCTGCTGTTCCTGTTTCTGCTGCTGGCGCATGCCCTGGGTTGGATAAGCCCGAACATGAGATAGTCCCTGCGGACTATCTCATGTCTGGCGCATCCGAGCCGCGTGCAAGCGGCGAGGTGGAGGGATGCGCCGGCTGGAGACGGCCCTCCCGCTGGCTACTTACAGCCAGTACACGAAGATGTACAGGCCCAGCCAGACCACGTCCACGAAGTGCCAGTACCAGGCGGCGCCCTCGAAGCCGAAATGGTGTTCGGCGGTGAAGTGTCCGCGCACCAGCCGCAGCCAGATCACGGACAGCATGGTGGCGCCCAGGATCACGTGGAAGCCGTGGAAACCGGTCAGCATGTAGAACAGCGCGCCGTAGGCGCCCGAGGTGAAGCGCAGGTTCAGTTCGGTGTAGGCGTGGTGGTATTCATAGGCCTGGCAGGCGACGAAGGTGAAGCCCAGGACCACCGTCAGGCCCAGCCAGAAGATCGCCTTGGACCGGTGCGCCGCGCGCAGGGCGTGGTGGGCGATGGTCAGCGTGACGCCGGAGGACAGCAGCAGCGCGGTGTTGATGGTGGGCAGCCAGAACGGCCCCACGGTCTGGAAGGGCGCGATGGTGCCCGCCGGGCCCTGGTTCGGCCAGGCGCCGCTGAAACCCGGCCACAGCAGGGTCTGGGTATCCAGGTTGCTCAGCCACGGCGTGGTGACCTCGCGGGTGTACCACAGCGAACCGAAGAAGGCCGAGAAGAACATGACCTCGGAGAAGATGAACCAGGCCATGCTCCAGCGGTAGGAATGGTCGATGCGCTGGCTGTTCATGCCGCCTTCGGATTCGCGGATGGCGTCGCCGAACCAGCCGTAGAGCACGACGAACATGCACAGGATGCCGGCCAGGCAGAGCCAGGGGCCGATCGCGTAGCTGTTGACCCACAGGGCCGCGCCGATCAGGGTGGCCAGCATGCTCAGGCTGGCCCGGATCGGGTGGACCGAATCCGGCGGGACGTAATAGTAGGGGGCCTCGCCGGCATGGGCCATCTGGGCGGTCGTCATCGTTGTCTCTCCTCGGGATCTTCCGTCTTCTAGGCCGTCGCCAGGCGCACGGCCAGTATCAGCAGCAATACGAACACCGCCCCGCTGATCAGGCCCGCCACGATGATGTGTGACGGGCGCAGATGCGACAGGTCGTCTTCGTGGCCGGAGCGCTTGCGCAGCCCCAGGAACGCCCAGGCGACCGTGCGCATCGAGCGCAGGAAGGTGTTGCGTGGTTCCGTCATGACACGACCCCGTACAGGTTCGCGCGCACGAAGGTCCACGCCAGGATGGCCACGGCGAACAGGGCCAGGATCCATCCCATGCGGCGATTGCGGCGGCGTTGTTCAGGGGTCATGTCGCGTGTCTCAGTGGCTGGCCTCGTATTGGGGCGGCGTCACGAAGGTATGGTAGGGCGCGGGCGAGGGCACCGTCCATTCCAGGCCTTCGGCGCCTTCCCAGGGGTTGGCCGCCGCTGGGGCCCCGTGGCCGCGGAACGCCTTGATCACGATGTAGGCCAGCAGCAGCTGCGACAGGCCGAACCAGTAGGCGCCGATGGTGGCGATCTGGTGGAAGTCGGTGAACTGCGCGGCGTAGTCCGCGTAGCGGCGCGGCATGCCGGCCAGGCCGAGGAAGTGCATCGGGAAGAAGGTGACGTTGAACGAGATCATCGTCATCCAGAAGTGCCACTTGCCCAGGCGTTCGTCGTACATGCGGCCGCACCATTTCGGCAGCCAGTAGTAGGTGGCGCCGAACAGGGCGAACAGCGAACCGGCCACCAGCACGTAGTGGAAGTGCGCCACCACGTAATAGGTGTCCTGGACCTGGATGTCGACCGGCGCGACCGCCAGCACCAGGCCGGTGAACCCGCCGATGGTGAACACGAAGATGAAGCCGATGGCGAACAGCATCGGGGTTTCGAAGGTCATGGAGCCGCGCCACATGGTGGCCGTCCAGTTGAAGACCTTGACCCCGGTGGGGATGGAGATCAGCATCGTGCCGTACATGAAGAACAGCTGGGCGGTGACCGGCATGCCGGTGGTGAACATGTGGTGCGCCCACACCAGGAACGACAGGATGGCGATGGCGCAGATGGCATACACCATCGACGCGTAGCCGAACAGCCGCTTGCGCGCGAAGGTCGGCACGATCTGCGACACCATCCCGAAGGCCGGCAGGATCATGATGTAGACCTCGGGGTGGCCGAAGAACCAGAACACGTGCTGGTACAGCACCGGGTCGCCGCCGCCGGCGGCGTTGAAGAAGTGGGTGCCGAAGTGGCGGTCGGTGAGCAGCATGGTGACGGCGGCGGCCAGCACCGGCATCACGGCCAGCAGCAGGTAGGCCGTGACCAGCCAGGACCAGCAGAACAGCGGCATCTTCATCAGGGTCATGCCGGGCGCGCGCATGTTCAGGATGGTGACGATGATGTTGATCGCGCCCATGATGGACGACGCGCCCAGGATGTGCACGGCGAAGATCGCGAAGTCCATGCCCGGGCCCATCTGCAGCGACAGCGGCGCGTACATGGTCCAGCCCGAGGCGTTGGCGCCGCCCGGCACGAAGAACGAGGTCGTCAGCAGGATCGCGCCCACCGGCAGCAGCCAGAAGCTGAAGTTGTTCATCCGCGCGAAGGCCATGTCGGACGCGCCGATCTGCAGCGGGATCATCCAGTTGGCGAAGCCCACGAAGGCGGGCATGATCGCGCCGAAGATCATGATCAGCCCGTGCATGGTGGTGAACTGGTTGAAGAGTTCGGGCTGGAAGAACTGGATGCCGGGTTCGAACAGTTCCGTGCGCAGCAGCAGGGCGAGCGTGCCGCCCTCCAGCAGCATGCAGAACGAGAAGATCAGGTACATCGTGCCGATGTCCTTGTGATTCGTGGCGAACACCCAGCGCCGCCAGCCGTGCGGGACGTGGTGGGCGTGTTCGTCATGCCCGGCATGGGGCGGAATGTGGTCGACCGTGACGCTGCTCATTGAGTTGCCTCCTTCCTGGGGCGCGCCGCCTTCCGGGCGGCGCGAGGAAATATCGTGTGAATTCGCCTGTGGGTTGCGGTCCGGATCAGCGCAGGGCCTTGACGTCCGAGGGCTGGACGACGGGGTCGGGGCCCTTGCCGGCATTGTCCCACGCGTTGCGCGTATAGGTGATGACCGAAGCGATCTGGGTGTCGCTGAGCTGATCGCGGAAGGCGGCCATCGCCGTGCCCGGATGCCCGTTCAGGACCGTTTCAATCTGGCCCTTCATCGGCGCCAGCACGAATTTGACGTCCCCGTTCAGGGCCGGGAAGGTGCCCGGGATGCCCTGGCCGTTGGCCTGGTGACAGGCCACGCAGGTGGTGGAGAAGACCTGCTTGCCCTTGGCGATCAGTTCATCCTTGGACCAGGTCTTGTTGGGGTCCTCGGTGGCGGCGGCCATGGCGGCTTTCTGTTCGTCGGCCCATTTGGCGTAGTCTTCGCGGGATTTGACCTCGACTACGATCGGCATGTAGGCGTGGTTCTTGCCGCAGAGTTCGGCGCACTGGCCCCGGTAGATGCCGGGCTTGTCGGCGCGGAACCAGGTGTCGCGCAGGAAGCCGGGGATGGCGTCCTGCTTGACGCCCAGTTCGGGCACCATCCAGGCGTGGATCACGTCGGCGGCCGTCAGCACGACGCGGACCTTCTGGTTGACCGGCACCACCATGGGGTGGTCGACTTCCATCAGGTAGGTGTTGCCGATGGGCGCCTTGCCGTCGATCTGGTCCTGCGGCGTGGCCAGGTTCGACAGGAAGCGCACCCCCGTGGCCGGCCCGTCGAGGTATTCATACCCCCACTTCCATTGATAGCCGGTGGCCTTGATGGTCAGGTCGGCGCTGGTGGTGTCCTTCATGGCGACCACGGTGCGGGTGGCCGGGATGGCCATGCCGATGATGATGAGGAAGGGGATCACCGTCCAGGTGAGTTCCAGTCCGAGGTGTTCGTCGAACTTGGCGGCCTTGTGGCCCTTGTCCTTGCGGTGGCGGATGATGGAATACAGCATCACGCCGAACACGCCGATGAAGATCAGCGTACAGATGATCAGCATCATCCAGTGCAGGGAGTAGATTTCCCGCGCGATGGGGGTGACCCCGGTGTGGAGATTCAGCTGGTTGACGCCCGGTCCCCCCGGCATGTCCTGAACCTGTGCCCCGGCGATCGTCGCCCACGACAGCGCGATCATGCCCAACGTCCCTCTGACCATCTTCATGTTGTCCCTTTGTTGGCGTGTGTTTTTCAGAGCCGGTTGACCTTCGTCAAGGAAGAGCGGGGGAACAACCGGGTCTTGCACACATGGCTGGATCGCCAGGCCGTAAAATGAATCGCGGATGCTGTGGCCTGGGGTACCCTTATAAACCTGAAGGGATTATAGCCACTGCCCGGGGCTTGTACAGGCGGGCCCATGGCCTGTTCATCGGCTTTTCCGGGTTTCCACCAATCCAGGTGGGGCGCCCGCATGCGGCGCGCGCATGGATCCGGCCACGATTCGCGCATGCATCAACTACAATGCGCGGATGGATTCTTCTGCAGCGGCTTTCACCTTGGACGACCTCCTGACGCGCAATGCGCGCCTGGTCCGTCGCGCCCAGCAGCTGCCGCCTTCGGGCGCCCGGCCGGTCACCGTCGCGGGCCGGGTCGGGGGCTGGATCGGCCCGGCCGCCCTGGCGGCCGTCGCGGACCTGCCGGGTGTCCACGTCGAGCCCGAAGCCGTGCATTTCACCGCCGCGCCCGCCGCGCGGCTGAATCTGGACGCGGTGCTGCGCGGCGCGGCGCTGGCCTTGCGGGACGCGGGCTGCATCCGCGCCTGGCGTGACGAATTGCTGGACGTCGTGGCCGAAGGCCGGCCGCTGGGCCGCATCGAACGCGGCGCCGTGCGGCCCCTGGGCCTGCTCACGCAGGCCGTCCACCTGAACGGCTGGTCGCCGGACGGGCGCCTGTGGGTGGCGCGCCGGGCCCTGAACAAATCCACCGATCCCGGCCTGTGGGACACCCTGTCGGGCGGCCTGGTCGCCGCGGGCGAAGACTCCGAATCCGCGCTGCTGCGCGAAACCCTGGAAGAAGCCGGCCTGCCGGCCGTGGCGCTGGCCGCCCACGGTCCGCTGCGCACGGTGCTGCGCATGCACCGCCGCCTGGAAGACGGCTACCAGGTCGAAAATGTGCTGCTCAGCGATTGCGTGCTGGACGCGGGCGCCTCGCCCCGGAACATGGACGGCGAAGTCCTCGAATTCCGCTGCCTGTCGATGCCGGAACTGTGGGATATGATCGTCCATGGCGCCTTCACGCTGGAAGCCGAGCTGGCCGTCCTGGATTCCCTGCGGCATCGCCTGCGCGCCGTGTCCGGCGGGGCGTAATTCAATCATCCCGGCATGGTGCCGGCGGAGGCAATCCATCATGGCGCAAGACTCCACCAATCCTTTCGTGCTGCCCGGGTTCGGCCAGCAGGGCGACGCCGCCCGCAATCCGCTGTTCGCCGGCCTGGACATGATGCGCCAGGCCTGGCAGAACATGGCGGGCGCCGGCGGTCTGGACGCGGCGCAGCTGACGCCGATGTCGCTGGAAGATCTCGACCGCCGCATCCGCGAACTGCAGACCGTGCAGAACTGGCTGCAGCTGAACGCCACGATGCTGGCCAATACCATCCAGGGCCTGGAAATCCAGCGCAGCACCCTGAAGACCCTGAAATCCTTTGCCGGCGGCGCCTTCCCGGGCGCGGCGGCTACGGACTCCGCCGGCCAGGCGGACGCGCCCGGCGCGGACTACGCCCGCGCGGCGGGCGACTGGTGGAACCTGGTGCAGCAGCAGTTCGAACAGCTGTCGAGCGCGACCGCCGCCGGTTTGCAGGGCATGGCCGAATCCGCCGAGCAGGCCATGGCCGCCCCCGCCGCGAAAAAGAGTGCCCCGGCCCGCAAGAAACCGGCCGCCACGGCGCGCAAGGCGCCGGCCAGGAAGGCCGCGGCCAAGAAAACCGCGCGCCGTTAAGGCGGCTGTCTTGGCCATGCCGGAGCATTTTCAAATTGTGGCGTCTCTCCACGTCGCGCCTTGCAGGGCGCTCCGATTCGTCAGGCATGGCATAGCCCGCAGGGGCTATTCCATGTCCGGCCTCATCCACGTCGCGACCGGACCGTCCGAGCTTTGATCTCCTCATTACTTCCACGCGTCTCCTCATGCTGAACATCATCATTCTGGCCGCCGGACTGGGCAAGCGCATGCAGTCCGACTTGCCCAAGGTCCTGCATCCGATCGCCGGCAAACCCATGCTGGCCCACGTCCTGGATTCGGCGCGCGCCCTGTCGCCGGACCGGATCGTGGTCGTCACCGGTCACGGGGCCGAACGGGTCCAGGCGGCCTTCGCGGGGCAGGACCTGAGCTTCGCCCTGCAGCAACCCCAATTGGGCACCGGCCACGCCGTGATGCAGGCGCTGCCGCAACTGCTGGAAGGCGGCGCGGACGACGTCAGCCTGGTGCTGTACGGCGACGTGCCGCTGGTGCGCGCGGACACCCTGCGGGCACTGCTCCAGGCGCGCGGCGACGGTCTGGCGCTGCTGACCGAAACCCTGGCGGATCCCGCCGGCTACGGCCGCATCGTGCGCGACGATCAGGGCCGCATCCGCCGCATCGTCGAGCACAAGGACGCGGGCCCCGGTGAACTGTCCATCCGCGAGGTCAATACCGGCATCCTGGCCGCGCCCACGGCGGCGCTGCGCGATTGGCTGGGCCGCATCGACAACCGCAACGCCCAGGGCGAATACTATCTGACCGACATCGTCGGCCTGGCCGTCGCCGACGGCGTACCCGTGTCGCATGCCCAGCCCTCCGCCGGCTGGGAAACCCTGGGGGTCAACAGCCGCGTCCAGCAGGCCCAGCTTGAACGCGTCTGGCAGGGCGAACAGGCCCGCGTGCTGCTCGAACAGGGCGTCACGCTGGCCGATCCGGCGCGCTTCGACCTGCGCGGCGCCCTGACCTGCGGGCGCGACGTCTTCATCGACGTGGGCTGCGTGTTCGAGGGGGATGTCCATCTGGCCGACGGCGTGCGCATCGGACCGCATTGCGTGATCCGCGACGCGCGCATCGGCGCGGGCACCGTGCTGGACGCCTATACCCACGTCGAAGGCGCCCGGGTGGCCGAATCCGCCCGGATCGGTCCCTATGCCCGGCTGCGGCCGGGGGCCGACATCGGGCCTGACGCCCATGTGGGCAATTTCGTCGAGCTGAAAAAGACCCGCCTTGGCAGGGGCTCCAAGGCCAACCACCTGGCCTACCTGGGCGACGCCGAGATCGGCGAGCGCGTCAACGTCGGCGCGGGCACCATCACCTGCAACTACGACGGCGTCAACAAGTTCCAGACGGTGATCGAGGACGACGCCTTCATCGGCTCGGACACCCAGCTGGTCGCGCCGGTGCGGGTCGGCCGGGGCGCCACGCTGGGCGCGGGCACGACGCTGACGCGGGACGCGCCCGCGGGCGAGCTCACTCTGTCGCGGACGCGGCAGCAGTCCGTGCCGGGCTGGAAACGGCCGACGCGGAAGTCTTCTTAGCAAGCTCGGTGTCCGGGCTCGTCATGCGCATTCTGCATCTGAATCTGGAAAAAGGCTGGCGGGGCGGCGAACGCCAGACCCTGCTGACCTTGCGCGGCCTGCGCGCGGGCGGCCACGAGGTCG
>CBFGXR010000056.1:0-8442 GCA_965652675.1 uncultured Castellaniella sp. | reverse complement strand
CGGGTAGGGCAGGCTCTGCCAGTTGGCCGGCTTGACGATGTTGCGCTGGGAAAACGGGTGGAACACCAGCCGGCCGGACCAGTCCACGCCGGTGCGCGGCGGCGGCTCCGCGGCCGGCGCGGCCTGCGGGGCGGCCTGCTGGCCGGCCATTCCCCGGGCCACGTAGTGGCCGCTGCGCTCGCGGGATTCCAGGTAGCCTTCGACGACCAGCTGCTGGTAGGCGAAGACCGTCGTGTTGCGCGCGACCCCCAGCGCCCGTGCCAGTTCCCGGCTGGAAGGCACCGGGGTGCCCGGCGGCAGATGTCCGCTCAGGATGGCGGACACCAGCATCTTGCGGATGCGGCCCTGCAGGCTGAGGTTGTAATCGTCGACCCGTTCGAACAGGGCCGACCACTGGACCGAGCCGACGGAGCCGCTTTCTTGCATGAATGGTGTTCCTTCTCTCAGATCTTGCCCTTCCAGGGGATCATGATGCGTTCGAGATAGCGCAAAAGCAAATCGAACGAGAAGGCGAAGAAGCCGATGACGATGATGCCCATGATCACGGTGTCGCTCGCCAGATACTGGGCGGCGTTCAGCACCATGAAGCCCAGGCCGCGCGCGGCCGCCACCATTTCCGCGGCCACCAGCGTGGTCCAGCCCACGCCGATGCCGATGCGCATGCCGGTGAAGATCTCGGGCAGCGCCGCCTTCAGGATGACGTGAAAGATGATCTGGCGGCTGCTGGCCCCCATGGCGTAGGCGGCGTGGATCTGTTCGATGGAGACGGACTTGACCCCGGCCCGGGCGGCGATGGCCATGGGGGCGAAGATCGCGAGGAAGATCAGGAAGACCTTGGGGAATTCGCCGATCCCGAACCAGATGATGACCAGCGGCAGGTAGGCCAGCGGCGGCAGGGGACGGTAGAACTCGATGATGGGGTCGAACAGCCCGCGCATCGTGCGGTTCACGCCCATCAGGATGCCGATCGGCACGGCCGTCACCAGCGCCAGCAGGAAGGCGCCCATGACCCGCCCCAGGCTGACCAGGGTGTGCTGGGCCAGCGTGGAATTGGCGACGCCCTCGGTCGCGGCCTCGATGAACTTGCCGTACACGGCGCCCGGCGAGGGCAGGAAGATCGGCTTGATCCATCCCATGCCGGTGACGAGGAACCACAACGCGATCAGCACGACCGCCGTCATGACGCTGATGTGGCCGCTGTAGCCGGCCCCGGGCGCGCCGTAGACTTTTCCGGGCTCCGCGGAGCGGCGCTTGCGCTTGGATACGATGGACATGCTGTGGCTCCGATGATGCGGTTGAAGAAGCGTCTCAGGCGCTCTGGTGGTATTCGGGATCGCCGGCGGCCCGCTCGTCCCCGTAGATGATGTCCAGCACGGTTTCCCGCATCCGGATGAAGTCGGGGCTGGACTTGATGGCGCGGGCGTTGCGCTCCTTCAGGAAGCGGCGGTTGAAATCGAGTTCGTAGGTGTTGGTGACGCGCCCCGGGCGGGGCGACATCACGATCAGCTTGGTGCCCAGGAACAGGGCCTCTTCCACGCTGTGGGTGATGAAGAAGAACATCTTGTGGGTGTGCTGCCAGACTTCGAGCAGCAGTTCCTGGATGGTCTCGCGCGACAGCGCGTCCAGCGCCGCCATCGGCTCGTCCATCAGCAGCATGGCCGGATCGCAGGTCAGCGCCCGGGCGATCCCGACCCGCTGCTGCATCCCCCCCGACAACTGGTAGATCATGTGCTTGTGGAAATCCTTCAGGCCCACCAGTTCGAGATTCCGGGCGGCGATCTCGAAGCGCTTGCTCTTGGGCACGCCGCGCAGCTTCAGCCCGAATTCCGTGTTGTCGATGACGTTGAGCCAGGGCAGCAGGGCGTGTTTCTGGAACACCACCCCCCGGTCGGCGCCGGGACCGATGACGGGATCGCCCCCGAGCAGGACTTCGCCCTCGGTCGGCGTCAGGAACCCCGCGATCACGCTCAGCAGCGTGGTCTTGCCGCAGCCAGAGGCTCCCAGGGCGACGACGAAGTCCCCCGACTCGATTTCCAGATTGACGTCCTTGAGCGCGGTGACCGCGCCGCCCATCATCTGGGAGGGATACGTCACGCTGACATTGCGGATGCTGAGATTGGCCATGGCGGCGGACATGCGAGTCTCCTTCAGATGTTGCCCGGCCGCCGGAACTTCATCGGGGCGATGCCCCGGCGGCCGCGCGGACCGGTTCCGGTCCGGGATGTTTCCGTCACTTCACGGTTTTCGCGGCCTCGTCGGCGAAGCCGGAGGTGACGAAGGGGGTGTAATCGCCCAGGGCGACGACGAAGTCCCCCGACTCGATTTCCAGATTGACGTCCTTGAGCGCGGTGACCGCGCCGCCCATCATCTGGGAGGGATACGTCACGCTGACATTGCGGATGCTGAGATTGGCCATGGCGGCGGACATGCGAGTCTCCTTCAGATGTTGCCCGGCCGCCGGAACTTCATCGGGGCGATGCCCCGGCGGCCGCGCGGACCGGTTCCGGTCCGGGATGTTTCCGTCACTTCACGGTTTTCGCGGCCTCGTCGGCGAAGCCGGAGGTGACGAAGGGGGTGTAATCGCCCAGGGGGGCGTTGATCTGGCGCTGCGCCTTCAGGAATTTCGCGCTGGCCGTCAGGGCCTTGACGGCGCCGCCCTGCGCGCCGCCGCCCAGCCAGACGTTGGACGCCTGTTCCTTCACGTCGGGGAACAGCAGCAGGTTCATGGCGCTGACGATGTCGGCGGGCGTACCGCCGATCATCTTCACGATCCCCTTGATCTCGGGGGAATCCGGGGTCAGGGAACCCTTGCGCGCGTCGAAGCCCTGGTAGGACTTGGCCAGGACCTGGGTGAAGGCGGCCATGAACTTGGGATTCTTGGCGGCCCAGGCCTTGTCGACCACGATGCCGTCGAAGGTGGGGACGGTCTTGGCGCCGATTTCCTCTGAATTGGCGATTTCCTTGCCCGTCTTCATGATTTCCGTGAGCGCGGGCGGCCAGACGTAGGCGGCATCGATGTCGCCGCGCTGCCAGGCGGCCACGATCTGCGGCGGCTGCATGTTCAGGATCTGCACCTCGTTGGCCTTGATGCGCCAGATGTCGTTCAGAGCGAGCAGCAGGTGAAAGTGCGAGGTCGACACGAAAGGCACGCCGACCTTCTTGCCCACCAGGTCCTTGGGCTTTTCGATCCCGGAGCCGTTACGCGCGATCAGCGCCTCCGACTTGCCGATGTTGTCCAGAACCCAGAAAAGCTGCATGTCCACGCCGCGCGTCACGGCCGCCGTGATGCCGGTGGATCCCAGCACGCCCACGGGCACGTCGCGCGAGGCGAACGCGCTGGAAATGTCGCCCGCCGAACTGAACTGGCGCCAGTCCACTTCGTACCCGGCTTCCTGGAGCGCCTTGTCGAAGCTGCCGTCGGCGATGGCGCTGACGAAGGGGCCTACGATCTGCTGATAACCGACCACGACCTTGGTCGCGGCATAGGCGCCGCAGCTCAGGCTCAAGGCCCCCGCGGCAACGCCCAGCACGGTCAGCTTGCGAATGAAGCGAAATGATGGTTTCACGGTCGTCTCCTTTGTGGAAGGCGCGTCGGATGCCAGTCCGTGGATCTGTTCCAGCGCGGCTCTTGTTCGTCCATGGTGCCCATAGTCCGCCAAGTAAACTAGGTCCAGTTCACTTCGAACTTTAGAGCCAGAATATTCCGGAATTTGATCCAGATCATTCAAAAGTCGCGTAAACACTGACTGACCGCCTGCAAACGCCTGGAACCCGGCAGGGATGATTTAGGGTAAATGCTGATGCCAAGCCGGATTTTCCGGAATCCATGGCGCCACGCGGAGACGAAAAGGCCGGGCGATTCTCCCGGTCATGGGGCCAGGCGCAGCACGATCACGCCCAGCACCAGGATGCAGGCGCCCCCGATGCGGGCGGGCGTCAGGCGCTCACGCAGGAACAGGCCCGAAATCAGGATGCCGAACAGGATGGAGGTCTCGCGCAGCGCGGCGATGATGGCGATGGGCGCCAGGGTCATGGCCCAAAGCGCCACGCCGTAGGAAATCACGGTGCCGCAGCCGCCCAGCACGGCCGCGCGCCAGTGGGCCCGCACATGGCGCGCCAGATCCCCGGCCCGGCGGGGCAGCGCCAGTCCGGTCATGACGATGCCCTGCAGCAGGAAGATCCACAGCGTGTAGCTGGCCGGCGCCTGCGAAAGCCTGGCGCCCGTGCCGTCCACCAGGGTGTAGCCCGCGATGACGACGGCGTTCAGCAAGGCGAGCCTCAGGCCCCCGGGGTTGCGCGGCGCGCCGCCGGGCAGGCCGATGCACAGGATGCCGGCGCAGATCGTGGCCACGCCCGCGATCGCGCCGGGGCTGGGCGCGTCGTGAAAGAACAGGATGGACACGAACGCCACCAGCAGCGGCGCGGTGCCCCGCATGACGGGGTAGCTGACGCTCATGTCGGCCACGCGGTAGATGCGCGCGACCAGCCGCATGTAGATCACCTGCAGGACCAGCGAGGCGAGCAGGAAGGACCAGCTGGCCGGCGCCGGCCGAGGCAGCCAGGGCAGGCCGAGCGCGGCCAGCAGCGTCGCCACGCCCGTGATGCCGACGGCGCTCAGCAATTTGTCCGGACTGCCCTTGATCAGCGCATTCCAGGCCGCGTGCAAGAGGGCGGAGGCCAGGACGGCGCCGTAGACGAAATCAACGCTGGGCGACATGGCGGAAACGGAAGGCCGCGGAGAAGGTCGGGGCGCATAGGATAGCGCGAACCGGTGGCGGACCTCGCCAACGGTGATGGCTCGAACCTGTTAGTTAAATATTTCTTATGCACTCACTAAAATGATTTGAATTTATTTATTCATAACCCCTGCTTAGAATGGCCGTCAGTTTCCACCCGTCCACGAGCCTTCAGCATGCTGCCCATTTCCGCCGTCCCGCACCCCTTGCCGTCGGCCACCGGCCGTCCCGCCGCCCAGGCGCGGTCCCGCGGCTCCTCGCGCACCCCCTCGCTGTGGTATGGCCTGCTGCTCGCCGCGGGGCTGGGCCTGGCGGCCTGGTGGCTGGGCGCCCGGTTCCCGCTCATCGGCGGCCCCGTGTTCGGCATCCTGCTGGGCATGGCCTGGCGCAACGTGCTGGGCCTGTCTCCGATCTTCACCCCGGGCGTGGTCTTCAGCAGCCGCCAGGTGCTGAAATGGTCCATCATCGGCCTGGGTTTCGGCCTGAGCTTCGGCCAGGTCATGAAAACCGGGGCCTCGTCCCTGGCCGTGACCCTGATCACGTTGTCGACGGCGTTCCTGGCCGCCTGGCTGCTGGGACGCTGGCTGAAGCTGGGCGGGCATCTGTGCACCCTGATCGGGGTCGGCACCGCGATCTGCGGCGGTTCGGCCATCGCGGCGGTGGCGCCGATCATCAAGCCCGACGATCACGAGACCGCCCTGTCGATTTCGACGATCTTCCTCTTCAACGTCGTGGCGGTGCTGCTGTTTCCGCCCCTGGGCCACTGGATGGGCCTGAGCGACCACGGCTTCGGTCTGTGGGCCGGGACCGCCATCAACGACACGTCCTCCGTGGTGGCCGCGGGCTACAGCTACAGCGTGGCGGCGGGCGACATCGCCACCATCGTCAAGCTCACCCGCGCGACGCTGATCATCCCGATCTGCATCGTCGTCGCCTTCTGGGTGGCCTGGCGCAACCAGCACTCGGAAACCCGGGTGTCCCTGGCCTCGATCTTTCCCTGGTTCATCCTCTGGTTCCTGGCGGCCTCGGCGACGCGCAGCCTGGGGCTGATCCCCGAGGCGCTGCTCGAACCGCTGCACCTGCTCTCGCAATTCCTCATCATCATGGCGCTGACCGCCATCGGGTTGTCCTCCGACCTGCGCCGCATGGCGCTGGCGGGCGCCCGGCCGCTGCTGCTCGGCCTGGGCGTATGGGCGGCCGTGTCGCTCAGCAGCCTGGGCGTGCAACTGCTGATGGGCAGTCTCTGAGCGTTGTATCCGCCGCCCGGCGCGCCAGTTCGTTAAACTGGCGGGCATGAAAAAGTTGATCCTCTGGTTGCTGATCCTCGGCCTGCTGGCCGCGGCGGCGGCCATCGCCTCGGCGGCCTGGTGGGGCTGGAAGCGGCCCGTGCCCATGCGGGCGCCCGTCGTGGACTATCTCATCGACGCCGGCGGCACGCCGCGCCAGATCGCCCAGGCGATGCGGGACGCGGGCATCGAGATCCAGCCCGACGCTTTCGTCTGGCTGGCCCGCCTGAGCGGCCGCGACAAACTGCTGAAGGCCGGCGCCTACGAAGCCCGCGAGGGCGATACCCCCTGGCTGCTGCTGGAACGCATGGCCAACGGGGACATGACCCAGACGCGCCTGACGTTCCCCGAGGGCTGGACCTTCGCCCAGATCCGGGCCGCGCTGGACGCCGACCCCCAGGTCCGCCACGACACGCGGGGCATGGACGACCAGGCCCTGATCCAGCGCCTGGGGCTGGAGGCCGACGCGCCCGAAGGCCTGTTCCATCCCGACACCTATGTATTCGCACCGGGCAGTTCCGACCTGGACATCCTGCGCCGCGCCGCCGAGGCCGGCCGGCAGACGCTGGAACGCGCCTGGGCCGGACGCGACCGCGACCTGCCGCTGGAAACCCCGTACCAGGCCCTGATCCTGGCCTCCATCGTCGAAAAGGAGACCGGCCACGGCGCCGACCGGGCGCGCATCGCCGGCGTGTTCATCAACCGCCTGCGCATCGGCATGCCGCTGCAGACCGACCCGACCGTCATCTACGGCCTGGGCGCCGACTACCAGGGTCGCCTGCGCAAGAAGGACCTGGAACGCGACACCCCCTGGAATACGTATACCCACGCGGGCCTGCCGCCCACGCCCATCGCCAGCCCCGGCAACGCCGCCCTGGAGGCGGTCCTGCATCCGGAGCGGCACAAGTTCCTGTATTTCGTGTCGCGGGGCGACGGCACCAGCGAATTCTCCACCGATCTGGCGGCGCACAACCGCGCTGTCGGCAAATACATCCTGAAACGATAGCCCATGACGACCCGAGGCGCCTGCTTCATCACGCTCGAAGGCCTGGACGGGGCCGGCAAGAGCACCCACATTCCCTGGATCGAAGACCGGCTGCGCCGGGCCGGGGTGGATCTGCTGTCCACCCGCGAACCCGGCGGCACCCCCTTGGGGGAAACTTTGCGCGAACTGCTGCTGCACCGTCCCATGGACCTGCGCACCGAGACCCTGCTGATGTTCGCCGCCCGCAACGAGCACTGGCGCACGCGCATCCTGCCCGCCCTGGAAGACGGACAATGGGTGTTGTGCGACCGCTATACCGATGCCTCGTTCGCCTACCAGGGCGGCGGCCGCGCCCTGGGCGCGGAGCCCGTCCGCATCCTGGAGGACTGGGTGCAGCAGGGCAGGGGGCCGGATTGCACCCTGCTGTTCGACGTGCCGCTGGAAACCGCCCGCGAACGCCTGTCGCAAGGGCGCGCGCACACCGACCGCTTCGAGCGCGAGGACGCCGCCTTCTTCGAGCGCACCCGCCAGGCCTACCACGCCCGGGCGGCGGCCGATCCGGAGCGCTTCCGGGTGATCGACGCCCGCCGGGGGATCGCGGACATCCGCGCCGAACTGGACGGCATCCTGGACGGGCTGCTGCGCGCGCGCGGCTACGCGCCCCAGACCCCGGATCGCGCATGACGGACTTCCTGCCCTGGCAACAGGCGCCCGCGCGCCGCTGGCTGGCCGCGCGCGAGCGCTTCGCCCACGCCTGGCTGATCCACGGCCGGCCCGGCTGCGGCCAGATGGAATTCGCGCTCGCGGGGGCCGCCAGCCTGCTGTGCGAATCCCCCCGCGACGGTCTGGCCTGCGGCGCATGCCAGGCCTGCCGCTGGGTGGCGGCCGGCAATCATCCGGATCTGCGCCGCATCCGGCCCGACGCCCAGGCCGTGCGCGAAGGCGCCCTGGATGTCGCCGAGGACGCCAAGAAGCAGCCCTCGCGCGAGATCCGCATCGAACAGATCCGCAGCCTGCTGCCCTGGTTCAACACGGCCACCCACCGTGGCGGCTGGCGCGTCGCCCTGCTGTATCCGGCCGAATCCCTGAACACCATCGCGGCCAACGCCCTGCTGAAAATCCTGGAGGAACCCCCCGAGCACACGGTGTTCCTGCTGTCGGCCCAGGCGCCCGACCGCCTGCTGCCGACCCTGGTGTCGCGCTGCCGGCGGCTGCCCCTGGCGGTGCCCCCCGCCGCCGAATCGCTGGCCTGGCTGGAGTCGCAGGGTGTGAAGGACGCCGCCGCCCGGCTGGCCTCGGCCGGCGGCGCGCCGCTGCTGGCGCTGGAGCAAGCGCGGGAAGGACGGCCCGTGGCGCCCGTCTGGCTGGACCTGTTCCTGGACCAGGCGAGGGGCGGCGGCGATGGCGCCGGGCTGGCCGATGCGGTGGAGGCCGG
>CBFGXR010000055.1:0-8643 GCA_965652675.1 uncultured Castellaniella sp. | reverse complement strand
CTGGCGGCCACCCAGATGGATCAGGTGACGCAGCAGAACGCCGCGCTGGTCGAGCAGGCGGCGTCCTCCGCCGATTCCCTGCGGGAACAGGCCGACCGCCTGGCCGACACCGTCGCGGTCTTCCGCACCGGAGAAACCGAAGAGGCGGCCCCCGCCTCGGCGCAGTCCCCCGCCCTGGGGCGCGCCGACGTGCCGCGCCTGCCCGGCTAGAGGGGCTAGAGGGGCAAGAGCCGCCAGGCCAGCAGGAACATGACGGCGGCGATGCCGCCGTCCAGCCAGCGCCAGGCCCCGGGGTTCCGGAACAAGGGGGCGCACAGCCGCGATCCCAGGCCCAGCGCCGCCAGCCACAGCACACTGGCGGTCAGGGCCCCGGCCGCGAAACCGAAGCGGGCGTCGGCGAAGCCGTGGGCGATCGAGCCCAGCACCATCATGTCCAGCCAAAAATGCGGGTTGAGCAGCGTGAAGCCCACCGCCCCCAGCAGGGCGGCGCGGCGCGAGGACACCGCCGCCTGATCGGCCCGGGGGCCGGCGTCCGGGCGCCAGGCCCGGCGCGCCGACTGGATGCCGTACCACGTCAGGAAGACGACCCCGCACCACAATACGGCGTCCGCCAGCCCGGGCAGCCAGGCCGTCAGCGCCCGCAGGCCCGACACGCTGCCGAAAATGAAGACGGCGTCGATCAGGGCGCACACCAGCAGGATGGCGCTCAGATGCGCCCGGGCGATGCCCTGGCGCAGGATGAAGGCGCTTTGCGCTCCCACCACGGCGAACATGCCCAGACCCGTCAGCGTGCCGCTGGCCCAGGCGGCGGCCAAGGGTGAAACGGCGGGGACGATGGCGGCGAACATGACGAGGCTCCTGCGGTGGACAGTGAAAAACGGGACGGACGGACCGATCCCGCATCGCTCGGGCCTTCATTGTCCGCAAGGCCGGATATAAAATACAGCTAATTTATTTAAATCTGATTTAGTGAAACTTAACCATCGGATCCCGTGCGGAACCGCATGGGATCCGGACGCCGGATCGCCGGCGCTGAACGCGGGACGCACGCCATGCAACTGGATCACGACAATCTGCGCGCCCTGGCGGCCGTGGTGCGCGAAGGCAGTTTCGAGCGGGCCGCCGCCGCCCTGCACGTCACGCCCTCGGCCGTGTCCCAGCGCATCAAGACGCTGGAATCCCGCATGGGCCGGCTGCTGGTCCTGCGCACCATCCCGGCGCAGCCCACGGACGACGGCCGCGTCCTGGTGCGCCTGGCCGAACAGGCCGCCCTGCTGGAACACGAGGCCCTGGACCGCCTGGGCATGGGCGAGGACCGCCCCGCCCCCAGCCTGCGCGTCGCCGTCAACCACGACAGCCTGGAAACCTGGTTCATCGAAGCCGCCACCCGCTACGCGGAACAGACCCGCACGACGCTGGACCTGGTGTCCGAGGACCAGGACCACACGGCCGCCCTGCTGCGCAACGGCAGCGTGCTGGCGGCCGTCACCACACTGGGCGATCCGGTGCAGGGCTGCCGGGTCCACGCGCTGGGCCGCATGCGCTACGTGGCCACCTGCGCGCCCGCTTTCCACGCGCGGCATTTCGCCCGGGGCGTGACGCCCGAGGCCCTGGCGAGCGCGCCGGTCCTGATCTTCAACCGCAAGGACGACCTGCAGGCGCAGTTCGCGCGCGGCGTGATGGGCGACACGCCCTGGCAGCCGCCGACCTGGTGGGTGCCCTCGTCCCACGCCTTCGTGTCGGCCACCCTGGCCGGGCTGGGCTGGACCATGAACCCGCTGCCCATGATCCGCGAAGCGCTGGACGCGGGCCGCCTGGTGCCGCTGCGGGCGCGGGCCTGGCAGGACGTGCCGCTGTACTGGCAGCACTGGCGCACCGGGTCGCACACCATGGAACGGCTGACCTCGGCCGTGCTGCGCGCCGCCCGGGCCCTGGTGCGTCCGGCCCGCGCGGCGGTCAGTTCCCCTGACGCAGGCGGCTCAGGGTCGTCGTCGGCGTGATGGCCTCCGGGTCCAGCAGGCAGTGCAGGATGGCCGGCAGGCCGCTGTCCAGGGCGCGCCGCAGCGCGGGCGCGAAGTCCTCCGTCGTCTCGACCCGTTCGCCATGGCCGCCGAAGGCGCGCGCATAGGCCGCGAAATCGGGATTGCGCAGCGCGGTCGCCGACACCCGGCCGGGATAGCGCCGTTCCTGGTGCATGCGGATGGTGCCGAACATGCCGTTGTCGATCAGGATCACCAGGATCGGCAGGCCGTACTGCACCGCCGTGGCGAATTCCTGGCCGTGCATCATGAAGCAGCCGTCGCCCGCCAGGCACACCACCCGGCGGTCCGGGTAAAGGCGCTGGGCGGCCACCGCCGCGGGCAGGCCGTAGCCCATCGAGCCGGAGGTGGGCGCCAGCTGGGTGCCGTAGGCGCGAAAACGATAGAAGCGGTGCAGCCAGGTGGCGTAATTGCCGGCCCCGTTGGTCAGGATGGCGTCCTCGGGCAGCGTGGCGTTCAGGTGCGTCATCACCCGGCCCATCTGCAGGGCGCCTGGATGCTCGATGGCGGATGGGTCGCTCCAGGCCAGGCGCCGCGCATGCAGCTGTTCGCAGCGCTGAATGCGCGCCGGCGTCGCCGTGGGCGCCAGAGGTTCGATGGCGCGCACCCAGGTCCCGGGCGCGCAGGCCATGGCGATGTCCGCCTGGTAGACGCGGTTCAGTTCGCCGACGTCGGGATGCACGTGGACCAGCGTCTGCGCCGGGTTCGGCACGCCGAACAGCGTGTAGCCCTGGCTGGGGATTTCGGACAGGCGCCCGCCCACGGCCAGGATCAGGTCGGACTCGCGGATCGCCTCCAGCAGGCGGGGGTCGGCGCCCAGCCCCAGGTCGCCGATGTAGCAGGGGTGATCCACGGGGCACAGCATCTGGCGGCGGAATTGCACCGCCACCGGCAGAGCGTGGCGCTCGGCGAAGGCGCCGAAGGCCTGCACGGAACGGGCGTCCCAGCGGCTGCCGCCCAGGATGGCCAAGGGGCGCTGCGCATCCGCCAGCCGGTCGGCCAGGGCCTGGATCTGTCCGGCCGGCGGCAGGGTTTCGGGCACGTGGCAGGGCCGCGCGTCGGCCACCGTCACGGTTTCCCCCAGCATGTCTTCCGGCAGGGCCAGCACCACCGGCCCCGGCCGGCCGGTCAGCGCCACGTGGAAGGCGCGCGACAGGTATTCGGGGATGCGCTCGGCCTGGTCGATCTCGGCGGCCCATTTGACCTGCGATCCGAACACGGCGCGGTAGTCCATTTCCTGGAAGGCCTCGCGGTCGCGCATGGCCCGGTCGATCTGTCCGACCAGCAGGATCAGGGGCGTGGAGTCCTGGGACGCCACGTGCACCCCCGCGAACGCGTTGGCGGCGCCCGGCGCGCGGGTCACCAGGCAGATCCCGGGCCGGCCGGTCAGCTTGCCGTAGGCCTCGGCCATGATGGCGGCGCCGCCTTCCTGGCGGCAGACCGTGACCTGGATGTCGGCGTCGACCAGCCCGTCGAGCACGGGCAGATAGCTTTCCCCCGGCACGCAGAATACATGTTCCGTGCCGTGCAGGCGCAACTGATCCACCAGGACGTGTCCGGCCAGGCGCGGCGCCAGATCGGCCGGCCCCATCGAGGGCGCCACGACGGAGTGCCCGTTTCCGGCCTGCTCGGGAACGGCGGGGTGCGTGCTGGAACGCAGGGTCATGAGGGATTCCTTTCCGAAGAATGATCGAAACGCAGGGCGCAGCGGGCGGCGGCCAGATCCCAGGCCGCGCAGCCGACGGATTTGAAGACGGCCGCGCCCTCGGGCGGTCCGTCCGCCAGCAGACCGGCCAGCGACCGCACGCGGGCCCAGTCCACGCCCGCCTGCAGGTAGTCGCCCGCCTCGTGCCGGGCGCCTTCGGGGTCGTCCACGAACAGATGGCTGCCGGCCAGGGTCCGCGCGCCGATCTCGGCCAGGTCGTGGCGATAGGCGCCCACGCCGATCACCAGCCGGCCGGCGCGCGCGGACTGGTCGTAGACCGGCGCGGCGCTGGTGGTCGCCGTAATCACCAGATCGGCGGCCGGATCGACCTCGCGGGCCGGGCGGATCCGGTCCGCGCCGAAGTCCCGGACGAACGCCTCGGCACGGCCCGGCGCATGGCCGATCACGTCCACCCGCGCGTCCGGATACAGTTCGATCAGGGCCTGGACGTGCCCCGCCGCCTGGGTGCCGGTGCCGAACACGGCCGCATGGCGGGGGCCGTCGGGCAACAGCCGGCTCGCGGCCAGCATCGACACCGCCGCCGTGCGCCGCGTCGTGACGGTCGGTCCGTCCAGCAGCAGGCGCAGCCGGCCCGTTTCACCGTCGTAGACCGACACCATGCCGTTGATCGTCGGCAGCCCGTGCGCGCGGTTGCCCGGCGCGACATTGACCAACTTGTGGATGCCGACGTCCGCCGCCGTGGCCGGCATGGACAGCATGACCGCGCCGCCGGGAAACGGCACGGCCTGCCGCGCCGGCGCGCACAGGCGCCCCGCCGCCATGTCCCGCGCCGCCTGGACGATTTCCCGAATCAGGACGGGAAACGGCAGCAGGGTCCGGGTCCCGGCCGCGTCGCGCAATGCCGGTCCTGTCTCGCTCATCGGTGCTTCTCCTTGTGCTTGAATAGCCCGGCGATCCCCGTCCGCCGGCCGGTTCCACTCTATACCACGTTCCGCTCGACGAGCGGCCGGCCTTCCAGGATCCGCCCCCAGCCCAATCGGCCGAGGTCCACCGTACGATACCGGCCGTGCGCGATCCGTTCGGCCAGCGCCCGGCCGACGGCGGGCGCCTGCTGCAGGCCATGGCCGCTGAAGCCGTTGGCGAAATACAGATTGCCCAGGTCGGGATGCGGACCCAGGATCGCATTCTGGTCGAACAGGTTCATGTCGTAGTGCCCCGCCCAGCCGCGCACGCAGCGCAGGGCCTCGAAGGCCGGCACGCGCCGCGCCAGCAGAGGCCAGAGCACGTCCTCGAACAAGGCGTGCTGCACGTCGAAATCGAAGCATTCGGGATCCTGGTCCGGCGGCGGGGCGATGCCGGTGATGAAGCCTTGCCCCTCGGGCCGGAAATAGGCGCCGCCGGGGTCGATCACCATCGGGCATCCCGGCAGGCGTTCGGGACACTGCACGTAGAAGACGCTGCGCTTGCGGGCCTGCACCGGCAGTTCGATGCCCGCCAGGCGCGCCAGGGCCGGCGCGCCGACGCCGGCGGCGTTGACCAGGGCGCCGCACGCCAGCGCCTGCCCGTCGTCCAGACGCACCCCCGTCACATGCGCGCCGGCGCGGTCGATGCCCGTCACCCGACGCGGCAGGTACACGGCGCCCTGGGCGGCGGCCTTGCGCCGCAGCCCCTGGAGCAGGCCGTAAGCGTCCAGCCAGCCCTCGCCGCTCAGGCCCAGCGTCCCGGCCGCCAGGTCGTCCACGCGCAGCCAGGGAAACCGCGCCCGCAGGGCGGCGGCGTCCAGCAGGGCGATGTCCGCCCCCTCGCGGCGCTGGAGGGCGTGATTGTCCCGCAAGGCGGGCAGGCCGGCGGGCGTGGCCAGGAACAGGTAGCCGCCTTCGTGGAACGCCGGATCGGGCCGGACGCCGTCCACGGCCATGGCGTCGGCGAAAGCGCGCAGGAATTCCGTGCCGAAGCGCGACATGCGGATGTTTTCTTCGGTGGAAAACTGGTGGCGGATCGAGGCGGCCGACAGGGCGGTGGCACAGTGCCGGTAGGTGGGATCGGGCTCGATCACGGCGACCGAACCCCCGAAGCCGGTGTCCGCCGTCAGGAAATACGCGATGGCGCTGCCGACGGCGGCCCCCCCGGCGATCACGACATCGAACTGCGTCTGCGGCATCCTGCGGCGCTCCCTTGCCCCTCCCGTCCGATGTCCATTCTGGAATCAATTCTCCCCCGGTTCCCTAGGCATTTTCCCTAGGGAACCGCTGAAATCCGGCCGGAAACCCGCGTGCTATCCTGGTCCGGACATCGACCCCGGCGCACCGCCCGGACGGCGCGCCCAGCCCGGAACCTACATGATGGATACCCAGGATCTTCTGCGCTCTTTCGGCCTGGACGCCGGCACGCTCCCGGCGGGCGGCCTGCCGGTACGGTCCCCCATCGACGGCGCCCGTCTGGCGGACCTGCGCCCGCACGGCGCGGACGATGCGCGCCGCATGATCGCCCAGGCCCACGAGGCCTTCCTGGCCTGGCGCCAGGTGCCGGCCCCCCGGCGCGGCGAACTGGTGCGCCTGCTGGGCGACGAACTGCGCGCGCACAAACAGGCGCTGGGCCGCCTGGTGTCCCTGGAAGCCGGCAAGATCATCGCCGAGGGCGAAGGCGAGGTCCAGGAAATGATCGACATCTGCGACTTCGCCGTCGGCCTGTCGCGGCAACTGCACGGCCTGACCATCGCATCCGAGCGGCCCGGCCACCGCATGATGGAAACCTGGCACCCGCTGGGCGTGGTCGGCGTGATTTCGGCCTTCAATTTCCCGGTCGCGGTCTGGTCCTGGAACGCCGCCCTGGCCCTGGTCTGCGCCGATCCGGTCGTCTGGAAACCCTCGGAAAAGACGCCGCTGACGGCGCTCGCCTGCCAGGCCCTGTTCCGGCGCGCCCTGGCACGCTTCGGCGACGCGCCCGACGGCCTGCTGCACGTGCTGGTGGGCGGCCTGGAACCAGGCGAAGCGCTGGTCGACGATCCCCGGGTGGCGCTGGTGTCGGCCACCGGATCCACGCGCATGGGCCGCGAGGTCGGGCCGCGCGTGGCGCGGCGCTTCGGCCGCTGCCTACTGGAACTGGGCGGCAACAACGCCGTCATCGTCGCGCCGTCGGCCGACCTGGACATGGCCGCGCGCGGCATCCTGTTCGGCGCCATCGGCACGGCCGGCCAGCGCTGCACCACCACGCGCCGCTTGATCGTCCACGAATCGGTCGCCGACGCCCTGCTGGCGCGGCTGAAGGCCGCCTACGCCGGCGCCGTGGTGGGCGACCCGCTGGATCCGGGCACCCTGGTCGGTCCGCTGATCGACCGGACCGCCTACGACGCCATGCAGTCGGCGCTGAAACAAGCCCGCGCCCAGGGCGGCACGGTCACGGGCGGCGAACGCCTGCTGGCCGACCGCCACCCGGACGCCTGGTACGTCCGCCCCGCCCTGGCCGAAATGCCCGGCCAGACCGACGTCGTGCGCCGCGAGACCTTCGCCCCGATCCTGTACGCCCTGCGCTACCGCGACTTCGACGAAGCCCTGGCGCTGCACAACGACGTCCCGCAGGGCCTGTCCTCCGCGATCTTCACCACGGACCTGCGCGAATCCGAGACCTTCCTGGGCGCCACGGGGTCGGACTGCGGCATCGCCAACGTCAACATCGGCACCTCGGGCGCGGAGATCGGCGGGGCCTTCGGCGGCGAAAAGGAAACCGGCGGCGGGCGCGAATCGGGATCCGACGCCTGGAAGGCCTACATGCGCCGCGCCACCAACACCGTCAACTACTCGCGCGCGCTGCCGCTGGCGCAAGGCATCCGCTTCGGTTGATAAAGGCGAGCCGAGCGAAGAAGCAGGCGCTGCGGTTCGGGATGGGATGCAAGGCGCGAACCGCAGCGATAGTGAAGCTATCGCGAGGATGAGCAACGCCGCAGACCGCCCGAATCCGCAGATGCCTGCTCACTGCCAGCCCCAGCGGCGGACGTAAAAACCCTTCATCCACTGCGTCAGGCCCATGTAGCCCAGCAGGATCAGGGGCAGCAGCGCGAAATACAGCGGCGGCAGCGCCTGCAGCCGCAGCCCCTGCGCCAGCGGACCCATCGGCAGGAACAGCCCCGCCGCCATGATGGCCCCTGTCATCGCCAGCAGCGGCCAGGCCGCCCGGCTCTGCACGAAGGGCACCTTGGCCGTGCGGATCATGTGCACGATCAGGGTCTGGGTCAGCAGGCCCACCACGAACCAGCCCGACTGGAACAAGGTCTGCCGCTCCGGCGTGTTCGCCCCGAACACGAACCACATCATGGCGAAGGTCAGGATGTCGAACACCGAACTGATCGGGCCGAAGAACAGCATGAAGCGGCCGATCTCGCCGGGCCGCCAGCGCTGCGGGCGCCGCAGCTGCGCCTCGTCCACGCGGTCGAACGGGATGGCGGCCTGCGAGACGTCGTACAGCAGGTTCTGCACCAGCAGATGGATCGGCAGCATCGGCAGGAAGGGGATGAAGGCGCTGGCGACCAGCACCGAGAAGACATTGCCGAAATTCGAACTGGCCGTCATCTTGATGTATTTCAGCATGTTGGCGAAGGTGCGGCGGCCCTCGACCACGCCCGCTTCCAGGACCATCAGGCTCTTTTCCAGCAGGATGATGTCGGCCGCCTCGCGGGCGATGTCCACGGCCGTGTCCACCGAGATCCCGACGTCGGCCGCGCGCAGCGCGGGCGCGTCGTTGATGCCGTCGCCCAGAAAGCCGACGACGCGGCCTTGCGCCTTCAGCACCCGCACGATGCGCTCCTTGTGCAGGGGCGTCAGCCGGGCGAACACGTCGTGCGATGCCACGGCCCGCGTCAGCGCGGCGTCGTCCATGGCCTCCACGTCCCCGCCCAGCAGCACGCCGCGCGGCACCAGGCCCACGTCGCGGCAGACCTTGGCC
>CBFGXR010000054.1:0-8650 GCA_965652675.1 uncultured Castellaniella sp. | reverse complement strand
CGTGTCCGGCGCCGGCTCGCCGTCGCCGGGCGCCAGGTTCCAGCCTGCCGGACTCAGGACCAGGCGGGCGGCTCGCGCCGGCAGGCCCGCGTCCGCCAGGACGATGTCGCAATCCGGGTCGGTGCCCACGAGATCGCCGTGGGCGGCCGGACAGCGCGCCTCGCGGTGCAGGCCCGAGAGCACGCGCAGTTCGAGCGTCTCGTTCATCCGGGCCTCCGCTCGGGATGACGCGGGGCGCGCGCGAGGCGGCGGGCGCGGGACGCGGTCATAGTTCCACCCGCGCCAGGGGCTGCACGTTGATTTCCTGGGTCAGTTCCTGGTAGGACAGCACGGGCAGCTCGTACAGGTCCTGTTCGATCATCTTGCGCAGGTAGCGGCGGATGTCCATGGAGGTGAGCAGCACCGGCTTGCGGGTATTGGCCGCGATGTCGCCCACGGTCTTCTTGATGTTTTCGACCAGTTTCTTGGTGGCGTTGGGATCCAGCGCCAGGTAGCTGCCGGCCGAGGTCTGGCGGATCGCGCCGCGGATGGTCTCCTCGACGTTGGGCGCCAGCAGGTAGGCGGGCAGGATGTTCTGGCCGCTAGAATATTTGTAGCTGATGTGACGCTTGAGCGACACGCGCACGTATTCGGTCAGCAGGACGGAGTCCTTTTCCTTCTGGCCCCATTCGATCAGCGCCTCCAGGACGGCGCGCAGATTGCGCACGGAAATGTCCTCGGACACCAGCCGCTGCATGATTTCGGCGATCTTCTGCACCGGCATCACGCGCAGGGCCTCCTTGACCAGATCGGGGAAACGGTCTTCCATGGCGGTAAGCAGGAAGCGCGTTTCCTGGATGCCGATGAAGTCCGAGGAGTATTTCTTCAGGACGAAGGCCAGGTGCCAGGTGAGGATCTGGTGCGCGTCCAGGCAGGGGATGCCGGCGGCGGTCAGCATGGGGACGTGCGAGGCCTCGGTCCAGAGCGATGGAATGCCGGGCAGGAAGGGCTTGTCGGTGGCGTAGGGCACCTGCAGCGCCTGCAGGTTCTGCTCGGTGTCGCGCACCAGCACGTGGCCGGGCCGCAGCTGGCCCTGGGACACCGGGACCTCGGACAGCAGGATGAGATAGGTGTTTTCCGGCAGGGCGTCGTTGAAGCGCAGCTGGATCCCCGGGAACGGCACCCCCAGGTCGAAGTACAGCGCGCGGCGGATCTTGATGAGTTCCTCGTTGAGCTCGTCGGCGTCGAAATGGCGCTGCAGGCCGGCCGCCACGTCCATCATCAGGGGCAGGGTGGGAGCGAATTCGGCGCCGCCCTCGGTCCGGGGCTTGGGCGCCGGCTGGCCGTCGGCCGCCAGCGCGGGGATCTCGGTGATTTCGCCGGTCTTTTCGTCGACGACCTTGCGGGTATTGCGCAGCAGCACGAAGCCGATCGTGCCCACGACGGCCGCCAGGGCGAGGAAAGTGAGGGTGGGCATGCCGGGGATCAGGCCCATGCCCAGGGCCACCGCCGAGGCGATCAGCAGGGCGCGGGGCTGGGCCAGCACCTGGGCGCCGATGTCCTTGCCGACGTTGGAGGGGCCGCCTTCGCCGGTCTGCACGCGGGTCACGATCATGCCCGCGCAGATGGCGATGAACAGGGCCGGAATCTGCGCGATCAGGCCGTCGCCGATGGTCAGGATGGAATACACCTGCACGGCCTCGCCGGCGGACAGCCCGCGCTGCATCGTGCCGATCAGCATGCCGCCCAGCAGGTTGACCGCCACGATGATCAGGCCCGCGATCGCGTCGCCCTTGACGAATTTCATGGCGCCGTCCATGGCGCCGTAGAGCTGGCTTTCCTTCTCGACCACGCTGCGGCGCTTGCGCGCCTCGTCCATGTCGATCGTGCCGGCGCGCAGGTCGGCGTCGATCGACATCTGCTTGCCGGGCATGGCGTCCAGCGAGAAGCGGGCGGCCACTTCGGCCACGCGCTCGGCGCCCTTGGTGATGACCACGAACTGCACGATGGTCAGGATCAGGAAGACCACCAGGCCGACGATCAGGTTGCCGCCGACCACGAAATTGCCGAAGGTCTCGATGATGTGGCCGGCGTCGCCCTGCAGCAGGATCAGCCGCGTGGTGGCGATGGAGATGCCCAGGCGGAACAGGGTGGTGACCAGCAGCACCGAGGGAAAGGACGAGAAGGCCAGCGGCGAGGGCAGGTACATCGCCACCATCAGCAGGATGGCCGACAGCGTCATGTTGGTGCCGATCAGCACGTCCACCAGCGAGGTGGGCAGCGGCAGGATCATCATGAAGATGATCGAGACGATCAGGACCGCCAGGACGATGTCGTTGCGGCTGGTGAGGAGATTGACGGCGCGGTTGAGGGTTTGTTGCATGGGGCGGCTCAGCGGGAATCGGCGGATTCGGCCTGCCGGGCGCGCAGGTCCATGTAGGCGCGCATGGCGGCTTCGGCCTCGGCCTCGCGCCCCAGGGCGACCAGGGTCTGGGCGCGGACCAGGTGGAAGGCGCTGGTCAGGCCGCCCTGGAGCGCCACGCGGTCCAGGGTGCCCAGGGCGGTTTCGGGCTTGCCGGAACGCAGCTGCGCCAGGGCCAGCGAGACGCGCTGGCGCGCGTCGGCCAGGCCCAGCTCGTCGAGCGCGGCCAGCAGCACGGCGGCCTTTTCCGGGCGGTCGTTTTCCAGGTAGATGTAGGCCAGCAGGTCCAGCAGCGCGGGTCCGCGCGCGCCCAGCGGATGATCGGCCCGCGGGGCGTCGGCGGCCTGGAGATCGGGCGGTGCGCTGCTGCTCATGCGGCCCCCTCGGGGCGGTCCGGCGTACTCATGTGATCATCCCTGGTACAAGGCGCTGCGGTACATGGCGACCAGGTCGCGCAGATTGGTTTCTTCCTTCAGCAGGCGCACGGCCCGGTTCAGGACGCGGCTGTCGTTGCCGCCGGCCTCGGCCATGCCGGCGAGCGCCTTCAGGGCCTCGCGCAGGGCCTCGGCGAATTCCGAGGGCATGAGCAGGTCGCGGTCGCCGATGTCGGGGCGCAGGGCGTCTTCGAGGAAGCGGCCGATGTTGGGCTTTTCCAGCAGCTGCGTCAGCTGGGCGCGCACCGGGTCGTCCGACGGCGTCAGGTTGCGCCGTTCGGGCAGGCTCCGGGCGATCTGTTCGTCCTTGCGGGCATAGGTGATGGTGTCGATGCCGTGATCGAAGCTCATGAGCCGGTTGGGGCTGATGTCGGGCATGGCGCGCTCCGGTTCAGGTGTCCGCGTCCAGGGCGTCGAGCCACTGGGACAGGTATTCGAGCGCCTGGCGCAGGCGCGGTTCGGTGAATTCCCGTTCGTCCAGGCGCGTCAGCGCCAGCAGGTACGGGGTGCCTTCGTATTCGCGCAGCGCCGGCTGCACCGGCCAGTCGCCCAGGCGGCCGTGGTGGGCGCGCTTGCAGGCGCGCCGCAGCCAGTCGCCGCTGTCGTAGCGGACCGGCAGGGCGGCGTAGACCAGGATTTCCCGGCCGGCCTGTTCCAGCCCGAGCAGGCGTCCGGGCCCGGTGCGGAAGACGGCCTGGCCCCGGGCGTCGAAGCGCAGGCCGGGCATGCCCGCGGCGTCGCCGAATTGCTGCAGGATGGCTGCGGGACCGCTCATCAGAGATCTTCCTCGTCGATGGCCATGTCCAGGGCGTCCTGGATGGCGTTCAGGGTGGACTGCCGGGCGTCGGAATCCGGGAACACCTGGATGGGGAGGTCGCGCATCAGGGTCTTGACGCCGGCCAGGAACGCCACCCGCCCTTCGGGCGTGGTGACGCCGTGCTGCTGCGCCAGGGCGGTGAAGCGTGATTCATTGAGCCATTTGTCCCCCGTCAGGCCCACCAGATCGTGCATCAGGCGTTCGCTGTCCGGCGCGCCCAGGCCCTGGGCCCGGAGACTGTCGGACAGTTCGGTGCAGCCGTCGAGCACGGTCACGGCGACCTGCAGATGGTACAGATCGCCGGTCAGCGCCTGCAGCCGTTGCGGCGAGGTGGAGGGGCGCGCCGACGACAGATCCTGCCCCAGGGCCAGGACCAGCTGCTTCAGGCCCCGGCCCACGTCCTTGCCGCCGAATCGGTCCAGGGCCAGGCCCAGGGTCTTGCCCAGGGTGCTTTCGCCCAGGACGATGTCGCGGTAGGTGTCCTGGAAGGACTGGATCCCCTGGGCGTCGGTCGTGAATTCCCCGGCGCTGCCCAGGGTGTTCAGGCCCGCCCGGATCCGGGGGCCGCTTTCGATTTCGAGATCGGCCAGCGCGTCGCGCAGGGATTCGAGCAGTTCGGGGGCGGCGCCTTCCTGTTCGCCCTTGCGCAGGGCGTATTGCAGGGCCAGGTATTGCTGCGATACGTCGCCGAAGGCCTGGGCCGCCTGTTGCCGGGGCGAACCCTGGCCCGAGAGCAGCTTGGTGACCAGTTCTTCGAGCTTGGCCTGGGCGTCCGGGTCCTGGGTCTGCTGCAGCATCTCGAGGATTTCCTCGAGGCGCATGAGTTCCATGGGGCGTTCGGCCTTGACCTTGCGTTCCGCGTGGTGCTTGTCCTCGGTCTTTTCAGCCATGTGCAGGCTGATTTCCTCGGCCGCGTCCCCCAGCGAGGAGATTTCGCCTTCCAGCAGAACGGCGTGCTCGCCCAGCAGGTTGCCCGTCCGGGCCTGGCTGGCGTCGAACCCGGCCTGCTGGCCGAGCGAGCCGAAGCCGGGGGTGGGTCCTCCGGTGTCGATGCGGTTCATGGTGGGGCTGGGCTCCGCGTGGATGCTGTGCCCGGATAGTAACCGTCGCGGGCGAAAAGGTTCCCTGAAAAAGCATGCGGCGGCCTCTCGCGGTGCGTCGTATTGGGGTTTTCACTGATTCTCGGTGGGGCATGGAACCGGCCGGGGGGTGGATGACACTACATCCGGGAAGGCGGCCCTGTGCGGCGCCGCGCCACCCGGGGCCCGATCCGGGGAACATGCCATCCGGCCGCGCCGGGCGGATATCGACGACAGGACGACCGATCATGACGACTGTGACCAACAACGGCGGCATCAATTTCGAGGCCGCGCTGGCCAGCGGCGACATCCAGACCCTCATCCAGATGGTGCAGAGCGAACGCGTCCATCTTCTGGATTCGCAGCTGGTGGATCAGGTCAAGGCCGTGCAGGCCCGCAACGACCAGATCGCCAAGCTGAACAACGCCCTGTCGGAACTGACCAAGATGCAGCAGTTCTACGGCACCGAACCCACCGAAACCTTCCTGAAGGACACGTCCGATTCCTACGACGCCAAGACCGGGCGCTCCTACGAACAGTTCGTGCAGCAGTACGAGGCGCCGCTGAACAAGGCGATCGAGGATGCCGGCATCACGGACCTGGGTTTTCCCAACAACGGCGACACGGGCCGCGTGCCTTCCGACGGCAAGGGCAATTACGGACAGACGTTCGATCAGGATGGCAATATCGTCAAGGTCACGGGCTCGAACGTCTGGGGCGGCAACGTCACCAAGGGCCAGATCGACGCGGCGATCACCAAGATCAAGGGCCTGATCGACGCCGAGAGCAACAACCAGCAGATGGACATGTTGCGTCTGCAGAGCCTGAACAACAAGAAGAACGAGTCCATCGAAATCCTGACCAACACCCAGAAGAAGCACACCGACGCGGCCTCCGGCATCATCCGCAACATCTGATCGGGACCATCCGGTTTCGCTCACGCATTCCGCATTTCCGGCGGACCAGAACACGAGGAATCCATCATGAACATGACAGTCAACAACAACGGCGGCATCAATTTCGAGGCCGCGCTGGCCAGCGGCGACATCCAGACCATCATCCAGATGGTGCAGAGCGAACGCGTCCGGCTGCTGGATACGCAGCTGGTGGATCAGGTCAAGACCGTGCAGGCCCGCAACGATCAGATCGCCAAGCTGAACAACGTGCTGTCCGAACTGAATGCCGCCGCGGCGCGCTTCGACGGCAAGTCCGATCCCACGTCCAAGCTGAGCAGCACCAAGGACTGGGGAAAGGCCGAGCAGCACGTCACCAACGGGACCATGGTGAACCAGGCCACCAATGTGCGCGACAAGGTCGGCATGGCGCTGGGCGAGGCGGGCCTGGACAGCAAGACCATCCTGAACGCGACGTTCCAGGCCAACAAGGGCGGGGGCACCGGTTCGATCGGGGACGTCACCAAGGGCGACATCGATGCGGCGGTCACGAAGATCAAAGGCATGATCGATGCCGAGAGCAACAACCAGCAGATGGACATGCTGCGGCTGCAGAGCCTGAACAACAAGAAGAACGAATCGATCGAAATCCTCACCAACACCCAGAAGAAGCATACCGACGCCGCATCCAACATCATCCGCAACATCTGACGGCGCCATGGCCCGCGCGGCGCGGGCCGGCGTCATCACTCATCCGGCCGCCCCGGCGGTCCGACTCAAGGAGCAGATCATGAGCACTTCCGGCGTAGGCGGTTCGCTGCCGATCGACATCAGCCAGGCCATTGCCTCGGGCGACATCCAGACCCTGATCCAGATGGTCCAGGGCGAACGCGTCAAGCTGCTGGACCAGCAGCTGGTGGATCAGGTCAAGGCCGTGCAGGCCCGCAACGACCAGATCGCCAAGCTCAACAACGTGCTGTCCGCGCTGACCAAATTCCAGGGCGCCATCGAGGGGACCGATGCCGGCAGCAAGGTCAAGGACTGGAACTGGGACAAGGTCGACAAATACGAAATCCCGTTGAACGACGCCATCAAGGAAGCCGGCGTCGGGGATCTCGGGTTTTCCGGCGCGGGCCGCGTGACGCCCGAAAAGGGCCAGAGCGTGGACGACGGGCACGGCCACGTGGTCAGCGGCCAGACCAATATCAGCAACGGCGACACGACCAAGGGCCAGATCGACGCGGCCGTCACCAAGATCAAGGGCCTGATCGACGCCGAGAGCAACAACCAGCAGATGGACATGCTGCGGCTGCAGAGCCTGAACAACAAGAAGAACGAATCGATCGAGATCCTCACCAACACCCAGAAGAAGCACACCGATGCCAATTCCAATATCATCCGCAATCTCTGAGCATGAGGTAATGAGGCGATGGCCAAAAAGACTCCAGAAGAAATCATGCGCGAAGCCGAGGCGCTGATCGAACAGACCCGGCAAAGCCTGGCGGCGACCTCCGATGCCTATCGGGACCACGGCCTGGATCCGCGGAAGCTGGCCGACGGCCTGGACGAGAAGAATCGGGCCGAGGCCGAGGCGCTGTTCCGCCAGGACCTGGCGGCCATCGAGCGCGAGGTCGCCGAGGAAGCCGCGCGCCTGAGTTTCGCCAATGCCGCGCCCCGGACGGGCGGCGCGCGCAAGATGCGCAACATGATCTGAACGCCGCCCGCCGCGGCGCGGCGGCACGCACACATCGAAGGAATACCCATGAATGCACAGACGGATGCCGAAATCACCGACCAGGAAGCCGCCGCCATCTCCGAGAACCTGTTCGGTCTCTGGAAGGCGGGCGGCACGCTGGCCCAGGCGATGGGCCTGTCCTCCCGGGAATGCGAGGCCATGTACGCCTACGGCCATGCGCTCTACGCGCAGGGCAAGTACAACGACGCCTTCAAGGTCTTCGCCCAGCTGGTCGCCTACGACCACATGGATTCGCGCTACCAGCTGGCCCTGGCTTCGGCGATGCAGATGACCAGGCGCTACGAAGAAGCGCTGCAGCACTACATGATCGTGACGGTGATGCGCCTGGACGATCCGGTGCCGGTCTTCCATTGCGCGGAATGCCTGCTCGCGCTGGGCAAGCCCGCCGAGGCGGCCGAGTCGCTGGAACTGGCGATCGGCACCCTGTGCAAGCCGGGCGAACACGACGCGGTCAAGGCGCGGGCCGAGGCGCTGCTCAAGGCCATTCGCGCGCAGACGCCGGCCAAATGACGGTTCCGCATGGAACGACTTCGCCCCCGATGTCCACATAGCCTGTATGGACGCCGACCACGGCGCATTATGAAAACCGAGACAGCATTCCGGAGCCCATCATGACGATCTCCCTGCAATCCACCTTCCCGCCAGGCTATATCCCGCCCGGCGTCGACCCCAAGTCGCTCGATCCCGCCACCCAGAAGATGGTGGAGACCACCGGCATCACGCTGGAGGTCGCGCTCAAGCTGGTCGGGGTGGAGATCAACGAGTCCAACGCGGGCCGTCTCGAAGCCCTCATGAAGGCCCTGCTGCCCGAACCGTCCAGCGACAAGAGCACGGGGGATCCCTTCGGCAAGCTCACGTCCGAAAACGTCGCCATCGACATCTACTCGGTGATGGCGCTGTTCCAGAAGTGCGCCCAGGAAATGCGCAACCAGGCCATTCTGATGATGCGCAGCCTGGGTAACTTTGCCGGCGGTTGTAACGTGCAGTTTGCCCTGAACCCCGCTACCGAAGAACTAATCTCCGTTGAAATAAATCCCCGGGTAAGCCGCTCGTCGGCCCTGGCCTCTAAAGCCACCGGTTACCCCATTGCAAAAATAGCTGCCAAACTGGCTATTGGCTATACACTCGATGAACTGAAGAACCAGATCACCCAAACCACTTCGGCCTATTTTGAGCCCGCGCTGGATTACGTGATCGTGAAAATGCCCCGCTGGAACTTTGATAAATTCAAAGGCGCCAACGATACCCTGGGTCTGCAAATGAAGAGTGT
>CBFGXR010000053.1:0-8703 GCA_965652675.1 uncultured Castellaniella sp. | reverse complement strand
CGGCGCTGCTGGTTGAATCGGGGATCGCTCATTGCTTGGCTCCTTCGGCGCCGGCCTGCCTGGGCAGTTCCGGCAACTGCGCGCCGGGCTTGACCGGATAGGTGTGATCCAGGCCGATCAGGTAGGCCACCAGGTCCAGCGCCTCGGGCGTGGCCACGACGACCTTGCCGGCCGGAGCGAAGCTGGGCGGCAGGTTGACGACCTTGACGCCCGGCTCGGCCTTGTCCTTCAGGCGGAACATGAAGGGGAAGGACGGCATGTTGCTGCCCGGCGTGTAGGCGCGCGGCTCGTACAGGTGGCCCAGGTTCCAGTCCACGCTGGGCTGGCGGGCGCCGATGTTGAACAGGTCCGGCCCGGTGCGCATGGTGCCCAGCAGGTGCGGATGGTCATAGTAGTAATCGCCCGCGACCGGCGCGCGGCCCCAGCCGCGCTGGAAGTCCGGCGCCTGGGACTGGCTGCGCGGCTGTTGCGAATGGCAGTAGACGCAGCCCATCTCGATGTAGACCTGGCGCCCGCGCAGCTGCTGTTCCGTGTAGGGCTTCAGGCCTTCGGAGGGCTGCACGTCGGACAGCTGCATGTAGGGCAGCACGACCAGGGTGGCGGTGGCCAGCGCGAGGGTCACCATCGCGCCGCTGAGGAGTTTGTATTCGCTTTCCATGATCAGGCACCTGCGATCGCCTGATGCTCAGGCAAGGATTTACGTTTGTGCAGCAGAGCGGGACCCACGCGGCTGGTACCGTAGCGCAGGGCCATCAGCACGAAGTGGACGGCGAACACCAGATGGCCCAGGGTCATCAGGGTGCCGCCCAGCGTGCGGCCTTCGAGGTAGGGCATCGTGACCCGCACCGATTCCATGAAGGGCTTGGTCGCGTCCAGCATGGCCAGGCCCTGCAGCCAGCCGCCGATGGACAGGCTGACGAAATAGATGCCGATCCCCAGGGTCACCAGCCAGAAGTGCACGATGATGAGCCTCGGGTGCGGCCATTCCCAGGACATGACGCGCGGCATCACGAAATAGATGGCGCCGAACATCACGATGGAAAAGAAGGCGTACAGGCCCAGGTGGGCGTGCGCCACCGTGAAGTGGGTGAAGTGCGCCACCGTGCTGACGCTGCGCAGGGCCTCGAAGGAGCCCTCGAAGGAGCTGAGGGTGTACATCATGGCGCCCAGC
This sequence comes from uncultured Castellaniella sp., assembly GCA_965652675.1. GTDB lineage: Bacteria > Pseudomonadota > Gammaproteobacteria > Burkholderiales > Burkholderiaceae_B > Castellaniella. The sequence goes on along the minus strand of CBFGXR010000053.1, from coordinate 7,532 downwards.
ACGATAAAGCGCAGCGTGGGCGAGTAGTACATGGTCTTGAAGTGGCCGCGCATCGTCAGGTGCTGGTTCACCGAGAACGCCAGCACGGGGATGATCATCATCATGGACTGGACGATCGACAGCGTGATCAGCCAGTGCGGCACCGGGCCGCCCACCAGGTGGTGGCCGCCGACCTGGCCGTAGAAGAAGGCCAGCGCCCAGAAACCGATCAGCGACAGGTTGTAGGACTGGATCGGACGGCCGATGATCTTGGGCAGGAAGTAATACACCGAGGCCAGCGCGATCGGGGTGTAGTACAGGCCCAGCACGTTGTGGCCGAACCACCAGTTCATGGTGGCCTGCTCCACGCCGAAGTGCACGCCGGGGACCTTGCCCACCAGGTACAGCACCGGGAACCAGAACAGCGCCGCGCCCATGTACCAGATCGACACGTACAGATGCTCGACCTTGCGGTTGCGCAGGGTGAACACCAGCGGCAGCGCGATCAGGGCGCCGCCCAGCACCAGCAGGATGCTGATCTGCCAGGGGATTTCCAGCCACTCCAGGCCGTCGTTGATGCCCACGGCGATGCTGCCCAGGCCGGCGATCAGGCCGGCGTTCCACAGCATGCAGCCCAGCAGCGCGAAGCGCCCGCCGTACAGGCGCGTCTTCAGCAGGCGCGGCAGCATCCAGATCGCCACGCCGAAGGCGGCCATCGGACACCAGCCGTAGGCCACCATGTTCAGGTGCAGCGTGCGCGTGCGGCCGAAGGTCAGCCAGGCATATTGCGTCAGGAATTCGGGATTGTGCAGCTTGATGGAGCTGATCAGGCCGAAGGTCGAGGCCAGCACCAGCCAGACGATGGCACAGCACAGGAAAGTGAAGGTGACGTAGGCGGTCGACTGGTCGGCTTCCAGGCGATCGACGAGTTCTTTCTTCAGATTGCCGGCCAGGGACGGATCGACGACGGCCTTGCCGCCGTCCGTGACGACCTGCTGCAGGCCGGCCCGCTGCTCGGGCGTGGCGGAGGGATCCTCGACGTGGCCGATTTCGCCGGTCGAAAAGATCACCGAGGCGGCTTCGGGGTTGTCGTCGAACATGTTCCGCCTGAGCGACCAGATGAAAACACCCAGGCCTGTGACGGATAATATGAAGGTCAGGAGTAATACGGTGACGGTATCCACGGCGCTTCCGATGAAGGACAAAAGACGCGCAGAGCCTGGAAATCCGGCCCTGGCAGCCTGTTATTGTAGGCATAGAATTGATCTATGATAAATCCGCCAGGGAATTTCAAGCCTGAATTACCCTAATCGCCATGAGGGCATCCCGCCCGCGCGGCACCGGCGCATGACCGGTTTTTCCAGACACCCACAGGAACGATCCACCATGGAATGCACCATCGACTGGCAAGGCCCCGAAGGCATGCTGTTCATTTCCCGCACCGGCAGCGGCCACGTCCTGGCCATGGACGGCGCCCCCGACGGGGGCGGACTCAACCTGGCCCCCCGGCCGATGGAAACCGTGCTGACCGGGGCCGGCGGCTGCTCCGCCTACGACGTGGTGCTGATCCTGAAGCGCGGCCGCCATGCCGTGACGGGCTGCCAGGTGACCCTGACGGCCGAGCGCGCCGACACGGAACCGAAAGTCTTCACGAAGATCCATTTCGCGTTCCGGATCACCGGCCGCGACCTGCCCGCCGCCGCCGTGGAACGCGCGGTGTCGCTGTCGCACGAAAAGTACTGCTCGGCCATCGCGATGCTGGAAAAGACGGCCGAGATCACGCACTCGGTCGAGATCGTCGCGGCCTGAGCCGCCCCCGGCGTCAGGACGGCGCGCACCCCGTTTCGGGACTGTTCGAAGCCTGTTCCGAAACGGGGTGCGCGCTGGCCGAGGTCTGCGGGGCAAGCCGCCTACACCGCCATCGGCGCCGTCAGCGGCGCATGGTGGCGGTAATCTTCCAGCGTGAAATCCCCGGGCTCCAGGCGTTCCAGCCATTCGGGCTCGTAGCGGCCGGTGTCCGCGTAGGCCGGGATGCGGTCCGACAGGCGCAGCCGGGGCGCCGGCAACGGCTCGCGGGTCAGCTGTTCGCGCAGCATGTCCGCGTGCGTCTCGTAGATGTGCGCGTCGCCGATGAAATACGTGAACCAGCGCGGCTCGTAGCCCGTCAGGCGCGCCACCAGGTGCGTCAGGGCCGCGCCTTCGGCCAGGTTGAACGGCGTGCCCAACCCGACGTCGTTGCTGCGGATGTACAGGCACAGCGACAGTTCGCGCGTCGCCGGGTTCGCCAGGAACTGATACAGCAGATGGCAGGGCGGCAGGGCCATTTCCTCGAGCTGGGCCCAGTTCCAGCCATGGAACAGGATGCGCCGACTGCCCGGGTCGCGGATCAGCGTGTCCAGGCAGGCGCGCAGCTGGTCCACCGCCTTGTAGAGCAGTACACACGGCCGGCCCTGATCCTGGACCGGGCCGACCACGCGGTAGCCCTGCGCCTGCGCGGCCTCGATGCGCGCGGCGGCGTCGGCGGGCAGCAGCTTGTAGGCCGGCCACTGGCGCCACTGGACCCCGTAGACCGGCCCCAGATCGTCGGGGCCGTCGCGCCAGGGGCTGTCCAGCCAGGCACGGTTTTCATTGGCGTTCTGATCCCAGACCCGGCAGCCCAGCGCGCGGAAATCCGCCGCGCTGTCGGCCGCCCGCAGGAAGCCGACCAGTTCGCCCATGGCCGCCTTGAAGGCCAGGCGCTTGGTGGTGACGGCGGGAAAACCCTGGCGCAGGTCGAAGCGCAGGCAGGCGCCCGGCAGGCTGAGCGTGCGCACGCCGGTGCGGTTGTCCTGCCAGGCGCCCTGTTCGAAGATCGAGCGGACCAGGTCCAGATAAGCCTTCATGCGGATTGTTCCAGGATGCGCCGGGCGCGTTCGATCAGGGGCAGGTCGACCATGCGGCCGTCCAGGCGGAACGCGTATTCGCCGGTCGAATCGGCATGGTCCACCACCCGGCGCGCCCAGTCGACTTCCTCGGCCAGGGGCTGGTAGAGACGATGCGCCACGGGCACCTGCGCGGGATGGATGCACATCATCCCGCCGAACCCCATGTCCCTGGCCATCGTGCACGAACGTTCCAGCGCGTCCAGGTCGGTGAAGTCGGGATGGACGCAGTCCAGCGGATCGGCCAGCCCGTGCATGCGGCTGGCCTTCAGGATGTCGAAGCGGATCTGCCCGAGCACGAACCGGGACGCCTCCGTCATCGGCCGCGTGCCCAGTTCGACCAGCAGGTCCAGGCTGCCGAAGGACAGCCGCGCCACGCCATGGGCCTCGGCGATGCGGTCCAGCGCCCGCAGCCCGGCGGCGGACTCGATCACCGGCATCAGGGGCTTGCCCGCCCCGGACACGATGTAGACGTGTTCCGCGGTCTGGGCCTTGGGCAGGACGATGCCGGCGACCGACGGCAGCGACCGGCACAGGGCCAGGTCGTCCTCGAACCAGGGGGTGGTGCCGTCGTTGATGCGCACCCACAGGCGGTCCCCGGGATGCGCCGCCGCGTGGCGCGCCAGCGCGTCGCGCGCGCCGGCCTTGGCCTCGGGCGCGACGGAGTCCTCCAGGTCGACGATGACGGCGTCCGCGCCGCTGGCGACCGCCTTGGGTATGCGTTCCGGCCGGCTGGCCGGCACGAACAGCGCCGAGCGCATCGATGGTTCAGGCATGGCAATCCCCCTTCTTCAAGTCGGCGTTCAGGCCTGCGCCGGCACGATGCGCGCGGCGATGCGCTCGCGCCATTCGCGCGGCCCGGTCTGGTGGACCGAGGTGCCCTGGGCGTCGACGGCCACCGTCACCGGCATGTCGCGCACCTCGAATTCATAGATGGCTTCCATGCCCAGGTCCTCGAAACCCAGCACCCGCGCGGAGCGGATGGCCTTGGACACGAGGTAGGCGGAGCCGCCCACGGCCATCAGGTAGGCCGAACCATGGCGCCGGATGGCCTCGATGGCCTCGGGGCCGCGTTCCGCCTTGCCGATCATGGCCAGCAGACCTGTCTGTCCCAACATCATATCGGTAAACGCATCCATGCGCGTGGAGGTGGTGGGGCCCGCCGGACCGACGACCTCGGCGCGCACCGGATCGACCGGGCCGACGTAGTAGATGACGCGTCCGCGGAAATCCACCGGCAGGGATTCGCCGCGCGCCAGCATGTCCTGGATGCGCTTGTGGGCGGCGTCGCGGCCGGTCAGGATGCGGCCCGACAGCAGCAGGCGCTCGCCGGGCTGCCAGGAGGCGACTTCCTCGCGGGTCAGCGTGTCCAGGTTCACCTGGCGCGAGGCCTTGTAGTCGGGCTTCCAGTGGACTTCCGGCCATTCGGACAGCGCGGGCGGCTGGAGCGCCGCCGGGCCGCTGCCGTCCAGCGTGAAATGCACGTGGCGCGTGGCGGCGCAGTTCGGGATCATGGCGACCGGCTTGGACGCGGCGTGCGTCGGACAGGTGAGGATCTTGACGTCCAGCACCGTGGTCAACCCGCCCAGGCCCTGGGCGCCGATGCCCAGCGCGTTGACCTTGCGGTACAGCTCGATGCGCAGTTCCTCCAGCTTGTTCCGCGGGCCGCGCTGCAGCAGTTCATGCATGTCGATGTCCTGCATCAGGGACTGCTTGGCCATGAGCATGGCCTTTTCCGCCGTGCCGCCCACGCCGATGCCCAGCATGCCGGGCGGACACCAGCCCGCGCCCATGAGGGGAACGGTCTTGAGCACCCAGTCCACCAGCGATTCGCTGGGGTTGAGCATGGCGAACTTGGTCTTGTTTTCCGAGCCGCCGCCCTTGGCCGCGACCTGCACGTCCACCGTGTCCCCGGGGACCAGTTCGACGTGCAGCACACAGGGCGTGTTGTCGCGCGTGTTGCGGCGCGTGAACAGGGGGTCGTCCAGCACCGAGGCGCGCAGCGGATTGTCGGGGTTGGTGTAGCCCCGGCGCACGCCCTCGTCGCACAGTTCCTGCAGACTGCGGCGCGTGTCGAAACGCACGTCCATGCCGACTTTCAGGAAGACGTTGACGATGCCGGTGTCCTGGCAGATCGGGCGGTGGCCCTCCGCGCACAGGCGCGAATTGGTCAGGATCTGGGCAATGGCGTCGCGCGCCGCCGGGCTTTCCTCGAGTTCGTAGGCGCGCGCCAGGTGCTGGATGTAGTCCAGCGGGTGATAGATGCTGATGAACTGGACGGCGTCCTGGATCGACTGGATCAGGTCGTCTTCGGTGATCGTGGTCATCATTTTCCTTTCCAGACCGGGGGGCGTTTCTCGGCGAACGCGGTCGCGCCCTCGCGGGCGTCCTCCGAGGTGAAGATGTGGGCGACCAGCGGCCGCTGGCGCTCGAACATCTCGTCCGGGCGCCAGTTGCGCGACTGGGCGACGATGGATTTGGCCGTGCGCACCGCCAGCGGGCCGTTGGCGGCGATGGTCCGCGCCATCGCCAGGGCCTCGTCCAGCGCCGCGCCGGGTTCGGCCAGTCGGTTGACCAGGCCCAGCTGGTGCAGGCGTTCGGCGCCGAAGGCCTCGCCCGTCAGCACGGCTTCCATGGCCACGTGATAGGGGATGCGCGACGGCAGGCGCAGCATGCCGCCCGATCCCGGCACCAGGCCGCGCCGGACCTCGGGCAGACCGAAGCGGGCGTCGCGCGCCGCCACGACCAGATCGCAGGCAAGCACCAGTTCGCACCCGCCGGCCAGCGCGTAGCCCTCGACGGCGGCGATCAGCGGCTTGGCGGGCGGCTGTTCGCACAGGCCGGCGAAGCCGCGCTTGCCCACGTAGGGGCGCTGGCCGGTCGCGGCGAAGGCCTTCAGGTCCATGCCCGAGCAGAAATTCCCCCCGGAGCCGGTCAGCACGCCCAGGCGCAGGTCCGGATCGCTGTCCAGGGTGTCCAGGGCCGCCGCCAGGGCCTGGGCGGTCTCCAGGTTGATCGCGTTGCGCGCCTGGGGCCGGTTGAGCTGCATGACCAGCACCCCGTCCAGGCGCTGCACGTCGAGGCAATCGCTCATGTTTTCTCCGAAAAAAGAGAAGTGGATAAAATGGCCGTTCCGGACGCGGCCCAGGCCGTGTCCGCCGGACGACACAAAACCATCGCGGGCCTGGCCCGCCACGCCATGCTCACATTCCAACAATTGATTTTATCGCTCCAGCAATATTGGGATCGCCAGGGGTGCGCCCTGCTGCAGCCCTACGACATGGAAGTCGGGGCCGGCACCTCGCACACCGCCACGTTCCTGCGCGCCATCGGCCCGGAACCCTGGCGCGCCGCCTACGTGCAGCCCTCGCGCCGCCCCAAGGACGGACGCTACGGCGAAAACCCCAACCGGCTGCAGCACTACTACCAGTTCCAGGTCGTGCTCAAGCCGGCGCCGCTGGACATCCTGGACCTGTACATCGGCTCCCTGCGCGCGCTGGGCATCGATCCGCAGCAGCACGACATCCGCTTCGTCGAGGACGACTGGGAAAACCCGACGCTGGGCGCCTGGGGCCTGGGCTGGGAAGTCTGGCTCAACGGCATGGAAGTCACCCAGTTCACCTACTTCCAGCAGGTCGGCGGACTGGACTGCAACCCGACCATGGGCGAAATCACCTATGGCCTGGAACGCCTGGCCATGTACCTGCAGGGCGTGGAGTCGGTCTACGACCTGGTCTGGACGCAAGGCCCCGACGGCACGCCCGTGTATTACCGCGACGTGTTCCACCAGAACGAGGTCGAGCAGTCCACCTACAACTTCGAATACGCCTCCACCACCATGCTGTTCGCCCACTTCAACGACTACGAGGCCGAGGCCAGGCGCCTGATCGAAGTCCCGCTCGCCCTGCCCGCCTACGAAGCCACGCTCAAGGCCGCGCACACCTTCAACCTGCTGGACGCGCGCGGCGCCATCAGCGTCACCGAACGCGCCACCTACATCGGCCGCATCCGCGCCCTGTCCCGCGCCGTGGCGCAGGCCTACTACGACGCGCGCGAACGCCTGGGCTTCCCCATGCTGCGGGAGGTCGCGTGATCATGAGCACGAATCCGAACGCGCGCCCGCTGGTCGTCGAACTGGTCACCGAGGAACTCCCCCCCAAGGCGCTGGACGCCCTGGGCCAGGCCTTCGCCGAAGGCATCCGCAAGACGCTCGACGCGCTCGGCCTGCTGGCCGGACCCGCCTGCGCCGCCTACGCCACGCCCCGGCGCCTGGCCGTGCGGCTGGACGCCGTCCTGGGTCAGGCGCCCGACCAGGCCTACGCCGAAAAGCTCATGCCCGCCGCCATCGGCCTGGACGACCCGGGCGCGCCCACGCCCGCGCTGCTGAAGAAACTCCAGGCCAAGGGCCTGGGACACCTGGGCGCGGACGGCCTGACCCGCAAGCACGACGGCAAGCAGGACGTGCTCTACGCCGAAGGCACGGCCCCCGGGGCGCGGCTGGCCGACGGCCTGCAGCAGGCCCGTGAACCCCGTCGTCTGGGCCAGTGACACCACGGGTCCGTCGTCGGACAGGATGTTGCGCCAGGCGAGCGTGCGGATGAGGAAGCTGGTGAAGAACGGCGCGATGACCAG
>CBFGXR010000052.1:0-8846 GCA_965652675.1 uncultured Castellaniella sp. | reverse complement strand
CGAGGTCGAGCTGGTGTTCCACCTGACCCGCGACCTGATCGGGCCGGACGTGACGCTGTTCGACGTGCTGGACGCCACCGACTACGTCATGCCCGCCATCGAACTCATCGACGCGCGCTGCCACCGCGTCGATCCGGCGACCGGGCGGCCGCGCCTGGTCATGGACACGATCTCGGACAATGCCGCCGACGCCGGGCTGGTGCTGGGCGGGCGGGCCATCCGTCCCATGGACCTGGACCTGCGCTGGGCCGGCGCGCTGCTGCTGCGCAACGGCGTGGTCGAGGAAACCGGGGTGGCCGCCGGCGTGCTGAACCATCCGGCCAACGGCATCGTCTGGCTGGCGCGCAAGCTGGCCCCGCACGGCGTCGGCCTGGAGGCCGGGCAACTGATCCTGTCGGGGTCCTTCACCCGGCCGGTGGCATAACGGGCGTGGATATTGTTGTGCTTGAGCGTGCCCGCCTCGGAAAACTCGGACAACTCCAGGGACAGGGCCAGGGTGCGGCGCTGGAAGACCGGATCGAAATGCCGCTTCATCACGTCGAACAGCGCCTGGGCGGTGTCGCGCACGGCCTGGGGATCGCGGCCCGCGCCGATCTTGACGGTGGCGTGCACGAAGGCGTCGTCGTGGTCGCCCTCGGCCACGCAATACTCATCCAGGCGCAGGGCGCGCGAACGGATGCCGCCCGGCGGGAACAGGCCGGTGTCGATCAGGACGCGGTTGACCTCGCGCAGCAGGCCGGGCATGTCGCCTTCCTGGGCGAGATTGCCTGAATATTCGAAAATCAGATGTGCCATGGTGTGTGACCCTGGATGCGGGAATCGGTCCCCGGCCCGGCGCCGGGGGGCGATCCGCGCGGCCCGCCGGGGCCGGCCGCGCGGGACCGGAAAAGCCGGGATTTACTGGACGGGCAGGACCGCGTTGATCTGGCCGGTGCCCGAACTGCCGAAATACGGGGTGACGATTTCCGCCTGGCCCCGGTACTGGTCCCAGCCCAGCGCGCCCAGCAGCATGGCCGTGTCGTGCATATTGCCCTCGCCGTGGCATTTGGCGTTGTATTCGGGCAGCATTTCGCAGAAAGTCGCCCAGTCGCCGCGCTTCCACATGTCGATCACGGCGTGGTCCACGGTTTCCAGGAACGGGCTCCAGATCTTGAACAGATAGTCCTCCGCCACGCCGTTCTGGGCGAAGCGGTGCGACAGCGAACCGCTGGCCAGGAAGGCGACCGTGCCGTCGTACTGTTCCTCGACCGCGCGGCGCATGGCCGCGCCGATCCTGGCCGAGTCCTCCATGTTGTGGACGGTGCACAGCGAGGCCACCGAAACCACCTTGAACTGGCGATCCGCGTTCATGTAGCGCATCGGCACCAGGGTGCCGTACTCCAGTTCCAGGCTGGCGATTTCATGCGCGCGCGTGCGCACGCCGGCCGCCGTGCTGGCATCGGCCAGCAGCCTGCCCAGCGCCGGATTGCCGTCGTATTCGTAGGCCATGTCCTTGATGAAGTGCGGCAGTTCATTGCTGGTGTAGATGCCCTTGAAGTGCGGCGCGCAGTTGACGTGGTACCCGGAATTCACCAGCCAGTGCGTGTCGAAGACGACGATCGTATCCACGCCCAGTTCGCGGCAGCGGCGGCCGATTTCCTTGTGGCCGTCGATGGCGGCCTGGCGGCAGCCCTTGTGCGGACCGTCCAGTTCGGACAGGTACATCGACGGCACGTGCGTGATCTTCGCGGTCAAAGCGAGCTTACCCATGGTGTCTCCTCCGTAGGGGGATGATGAGGCGATGTTGGCCGGGGTTCAGACGCCCCAGCGAGGGATCGGATGATCCCCGTATGAGATGCAGATGTTCTTGGCTTCGCAGAACACCTCGTAGCTGTAATGGTTGCCCTCGCGGCCGGTGCCCGAAGCCTTGGAGCCGCCGAAGGGCTGACGCAGGTCGCGCACGTTCTGGCTGTTGACGAAAGTCATGCCCGACTCGATGGCCCTGCCCAGGCGCAGCGCGCGGCCCGCGTCGTTGGTCCATAGATAGGACGACAGGCCATAGATGGTGTCGTTGGCGATGCGCACCGCGTCTTCTTCGGTCTTGAACGGGATGATGCAGGGCACGGGGCCGAAGATTTCGTCCTGGGCGATGCGCATCTTGTTGTCCACGTCGGCGAACACCGCGGGCTGGACCCAGAAGCCCTGTCTGAACGGCTCGCCCACCTCGGGCGTGCCGCCGCCGTAGACCAGCCTGGCGCCTTCCTGCTGGCCCAGATCGATGTAGCGGCGCACCTTGGCAAGATGGTCGGCCGAGATCATGGGACCGATGACGGTTTTCGGGTCCATCGGGTCGCCCACCGCGATTTTCGCCGCGCGGGCGGCGAAGTCGGCGACGAAGCGGTCGTAGATGCCGGCCTGCACGATGATGCGCGAGCCGGCGGTGCAGCGCTCGCCGTTGTTGGAGAAAATCATGAATACTGCGGCGTCGAGAGCGCGCTCGTAGTCGGCATCGTCGAAAATGACGAAGGGCGACTTGCCGCCCAGTTCCATGCTGAACTTCTTCAGGCCCGCCGCCTGGACGATGCGGTTGCCGGTGACGGTCGACCCCGTGAACGAGATCGAACGCACGTCCGGGTGCGATACCAGCGCCTCGCCGGCAGTCTTGCCATAGCCCTGCACGACGTTGAATACACCGGGCGGAATGCCGGCCTCCATCGCCAGTTCGCCCAGGCGGCTGGCGGTGAGCGGCGACAATTCGGACATCTTGAGCACGGCGGTGTTGCCGAACGCGAGGCACGGCGCGGTCTTCCAGGTGCTGGTCATGAAAGGCACGTTCCAGGGCGAGATCAGCGCGCACACGCCCACCGGCTGCCACAAGGTGTAGTTCAGGTGGCCGGTGTCGCTGTCGTAGGTCTCGCCGTGCATGTGCTGGATGTGCTCGGCAAAGTAGTCGAAGTTGTGCGCCGCGCGCGGCACCAGGCTGCCCTTGGTCTGGCTGGTGACCTGGCCGGTGTCGCGGGTCTCCATGTCGGCGATCTCGCCGACGTTGGCGGTGATCAGCTCGCCCAGGCGGCGAATCAGGCGCGCGCGTTCCTTGGCGGGCGTGGCGGCCCACTTGGGGAACGCCGCCTTGGCGGCGGCGACGGCGGCGTCGATTTCGGCGGCGCCGCCGCTGGCGACTTCGGCCAGGACCTCGCCCGTCGCGGGGTTCAGGGTTTCGAAGACTTCGGCGCTTTCGACTTCGCGCCCGGCGATCAGATGCTTGATCATGGAGGGTTCATCCCTGATTGGCGGTTTGGGAACGGAGGGTCTCGTCGCCCACGATGGTGTTGGACAGGCAGCCCACGGATTCGATCTCGGTCTCGACCACGTCCCCGGGACGGGTCTCGGCCAGCCCCTGCGGCGTGCCGGTCAGGATCACGTCCCCCGGCGACAGGGTCATGAAGGACGACAGGTATTCGATCAGGAACGGAATGTCGAAGATCATGTCGGCGGTCGTGCCCTGCTGCACGACCTGGCCGTTGATGCGCGTGCGCAGCGCCAGGGCCATGGGATCGGGCACGTCGTCGCGGTCGACCATCCAGGGGCCGATGGGCGTGCAGCCGTCGCGGTTCTTCACCCGCAGGTTGGGCCGGTACCAGTTTTCCAGGTAGTCGCGGATGGCATAGTCATTGGCCACGGTATAGCCGGCGACGTGTTCGTAGGCGTGTTCGCGACGGATGCCGCGCCCGCCGCGGCCGATGACCACGGCCAGTTCGCATTCGTAATGCATGCTGCGCACCCCATCCGGGCGCCGGGTGGTCGCGCGGTGGCCGATGAAAGTGTTGGGGCCCTTCAGGAAGACCAGCGGGACCTCGGGCGCCTTGAAGGCCAGCTCCGCGGCGTGATCGGCGTAGTTCAGTCCCAGCGCGAAGGCCGTGCCGATCCGCACCGGCGGCAGCCAGATGACTTCCGTCGGCGGAACCGCGCGGCCGTCGGCCAGGGGCAGGATGCCGTCGTCCTCGACCGTGGCCGGGCGAACCGCTCCCCGCCAGGCGATGCGTGCGTGCCTCATGCCGGTTCCTCCTCGGTTTCCACGCTGAATTCCAGCCGGGCCAGGCCCGGCACCTCGACGCACGCGGCGGAACCCGTCCGGGCCACGGGCGATTGATAGACGACCCCGGTCAGCAGCACGTCGCCCTGACGCAAGGTCATGAATTCCGTCACGTCGGCCAGCAGCCGGGCCGGCGCGCGCAGCAGGTCGGCCAGGCGGCGCTCGTCCTTGCGGACGCCGTCGATCCAGGTCCGCAGCACCAGGGACGACAGCTCGCCGACCGCGCGCGGCGGCAGCAGCCGCATGGGCAGGGACCCGTCGAAGCATTTCTGGCGGATGGCCGGCCGGTAGTAGTCGGCGTGCGGCAGGCTCAGGTCGGCGGCCAGCAGACAGGCGTCGACGGCCTCCAGGGCCGATTCCGGCCGCAGCCGGGCGGCATCCCGCCCCATGCGCAGGCCGATCACGGCACCGATCTCGACCGCGTGTTCGCCGGCCGGCAGCCGCACGGCGCCGCCCGCCGGCAGCCAGGTATTGCGCGGCTTGAGGTACAGGGCCGGAGCCGCCGGCAAGCTCTTGTACGGCGGCTGCAGCGCGGCTTCGCCCAGGCGCGACACGCTGGCGGGGTCGTTCATGATGACGCCGTACACGGCGGCGTCGGGGAGCAGGATGGTGTCGGTATGCATCTTGTTTCAGCGACAGTTGCCGGGTCTAGCCCAGGACACGGATCAGCCACAGCGTAATGCCGGGGAAGAAGGCCAGCACGATGATCCGCAGGAAATCCGAGGCCAGGAAGGGCATCACCCCCAGCGCCGTTTCCTTCATGGGCACGTCCTTGGCCAGTTTGTTGATGATGTACAGGTTCATCCCGACCGGCGGATGCACCAGGCCGATTTCGACCACCATCAGCGTCATGATGCCGAACCAGATGGACTTGTCGCCCGTCGACAGGCCGAAGAAATCCAGGCCCATGATCATGGGATAGAAGATCGGGATCGTCAGCAGGATCATGGCCAGCGAATCCATGACGCAGCCCAGCAGGATGTAGATCGCCAGGATGACGAACAGCACCATCATGGGCGACAGGCCGCTGTCGACGACCCATTGCGCCAGTTCGCTCGGCATCTGCGACAGGGCCAGGGACGAATTCAGCAGGTCCGCACCGATCAGCACCATGAAGATCATGCCGGTGACCCGCGCCGTGCCCAGCAGGCTCTGGCGCGTGCCTTCCCAGCGCATGCCGTTGGCCAGGGCGATCAGGCCGCAGGCCCCCGCGCCGATGGACGCCGCCTCGGTCGGGTTGGCCCAGCCGCCGTAGATGCCCACGACCACGACCACGAACACCAGCATGATGGGCACGGTGCGCAGCAGCGCCGCCAGGGCCTCGGCCCGGGGCGCCTTGGCGCCGGTGGGCCCGGATTCCGGATTGCGCGTGACGAGGATGCGGATCACGATCAGGTAGCCCAGCGCGGCCAGGATGCCGGGGATCACGGCGGCCATGAACAGCTTGCCGATGGAATCCTGGACCAGCACCGCGTAGATGATCAGCGGCACCGAAGGCGGGATCAGGATGCCCAGGGTGCCGCTGGCCGCCAGCGTGCCCGTGGCCAGGCGCCCCGAATAGCCATGCGCGCGCAGTTCGGGCAGGGCCACCTGGCCCATCGTGGCGGCGGTCGCCAGCGAGGAGCCGCAGATCGCGCCGAAGGACGCGCAGGCCGCCACGGACGCCATGGCCATGCCGCCGCGCCAGTGGCCGATCAGCTTGCCGGCCGCCTGGAACAGGGCGCGCGACAGGCCGCCATGCGTGGCGAACTGCCCCATCAGGATGAACAGCGGCACCACCGCCAGATCGTAGTTCGACAGGCGCGCATAGACCAGGTCGCTGAGCGTGTACAGCAGACCGTTCCAGGCCCCGCCGCTGGCGGCCACATAGATGGTCGCGCCGGCCAGCAGCATCGCCACGGCGATCTGCACCCGGAACACCAGAAGCACCAACAGCCCTGCGAGACCGCTCAGGCCAACCAGGATTCCGCTCATGCCGATACTCCATGATCAACGGCCATCTGTTCGCGACGCCCCAGATACCGGGCATGCCCGAGCGCCGCCCGGACGCGCCAGAGGGCGCACAGGGCGGTCAGCAGCAGGCTGGGCACGATGGCCGCCACGGGAATCCAGATCGGCAGGCCCAGCAAGGTGGTGAAATCGCCCGTCTCGCGCAGATGCAGGGCGGACTGCCAGGTCCGCCAGGCCAGCGCCAGCATGGCCGCCACGAGCAGGCACTCGCACGCGGCGTCGAGGCGGCTCTTGATGGCCACCGGGAGCCGCTCGGTGAACAGATCGACCCGCAGGTGGTCACCCACCAGCGTGCAGTAGGGCAGGAAGGCGGCGGCGGCCACCGCCGTCCCCACCTGCATCAGTTCGACGTCGCCGGTGATGGAGCCAAAGCCCAGCTTGCGCCCGACGATGGAAACCAGCGACATGCCCACCAGCAGGATGAACAGCGTCCCGCCCCCCAGGGCCAGCCCCGTGGCCAGCCGGTTCAGGATCGGCCAGCCCCGGCTGCGGCGGGCCTGTTCGGTTCCGGTGTAGTCCATGATGATCCGCACCCGGGCCGGTTATTGGCGCGCCAGCGCGTGCGCGGCTTCGGACAGCTTGGTGCCGTCCAGACCCTTCTTGTCCATTTCCGCGCGCCATTCGGTGTCGACCGCGCGGGCGGCGTTCTTCATGGCGCCGAGATTGGCTTCGTCGATGTCGACCACCTGGCCGCCGGCGGCCCGCACCTTGGCCTGCGTCTGTGCGGCCACGTCGTCCCAGACCTTGCCGAAGCGTTCGACCAGGGCCGGACCGCTGTTGCGGTCGATGACGGCCTTCAGGTCATCCGGCAGGCCATCGTACTTCTGCTGGTTCATCAGCAGCACCAACACCGTGGCGGCGGGGTAGGTCTGGCCGGCGGCGGGTTGCGCATGATACCGGGTGACCTCGTCGAGCTTGGTGGGCAGCACGACTTCCCAGGCGCCCATGGCGCCGTCGACCACGCCCTTGGAAATGGCTTCGGTGACCTGGCCCGGCGGCATGGAAACCGGCTCGCCGCCCAGGGCGGCCAGGGTCTTGGAGGCCATACGCGTGGGCGTGCGCAGCTTCAGGCCCTTGAAGTCCGCCAGGCTGGCGATGGCCCGCTTGGACGTATGCAAGGCTACGCCGCCGTCCACGTGCACGGCCAGCACCTTGTACTTGGAAAATTCCTGCCGGGCGTACTGCTGGTAGAAATTCCAGGCCGCCCGGCTGCCGCTGGCGGCGTCCCTGACGACGAAGGGCAGTTCCATGGCTTCGATGGCGGGGAAGCGGCCCGCCGAATAGCCGGGCGCCGTCCAGACGATGTCGGCCACGCCGCGCAGGGCCTGGTCCGCCAGTTGGCCCGGCGTGCCGCCCAGCTGCATGGCGGGGTAGAACTGGCAGGCGATGCGCCCGGACGATTCCTGGGCCAGCGTGGCGCACCAGGGTTCGAGTACCATTTGCTGAGCGGCGGCGGCCGACGGCAGGAAATGCGCGATCTTCAGGGTGACTTCCTGGGCGGCGGCGGGGTTGCCGACGGATGCGGCCAGCGCCAGGGCGAGTGCGGCGAGTCGTCGTTGCATTTGTCTTCTCCGGATGAGGATGGGTTCTATGGGTATCGGCCGGATTCAGCGGCCGATTCACTAACATGTTATTGTTATTTGCAGGCACTATAAAGCTAACATATTAGCAAGTCAAGCACAGAAACCGGACCGACATGAGCACACCGAAAATCCACCGCAACCTGCCGCAACTCCTGCTGAAGGCGCGCGACGTCCTGCTGAGCCATTTCCGGGGAATCCTGACGCACTACGGCCTGACCGAACAGCAGTGGCGGATCGTGCGCAGCCTGCGCGAACAGGGTCCCCTGGAACCCAATCAGTTGTGCGACGCCTGCCAGATCCTCAGCCCGAGCATGGTCGGGGTGCTGAGCCGGATGCAGACCCAGGATCTCATCGTCCGGGAACGCGCCCCGCACGACCAGCGCCGGATCATCATCAGCCTGACGCCGCATGGCCGGGCGGTCTACGAGCGGGTCGCCCCGCTGGTCGAGGCCCAGTACGGCCTGATCGAGGACGCGATCGGGCGCGACCTCATCGACCAGACCTACGTCCAGATCGACCGCCTGCTGAGCGCACCGCTGGACCAGGTGCCGTCCGTCGAACTGCCGCCCGTCGATCCGAAAGCCTGAGCCCGCGCACGGGCCTGCGCGCCGGGCCGCATGGCGCGGCGCCCGACGCGATGCGGGGGGATTAGCGCCCGATCAGCGCCCGGTACACGTCCAGGTGCGCCCGGACGATCCCGTCCAGACCGAAATCCCGTTCGGCCAGCGCCCGTCCCGCGGCGCCCATGCGGGCCCGCAAGGCCTCGTCTCCGGCCAGAGTCGCGACCGCGTCGGCCAGGGCCCGGGCGTCGCGGGGCGGCACCAGCACGCCGCTGACACCCGGCTCGATCGCGTCCCGGCAGCCCGGCACGTCGGTGGTCACCACCGGCCGGCCGCAGGCGGCCGCCTCGATCAGGGACTTGGGCAGGCCTTCGCGGTAGGACGGCAGCGTCACGATGTGCGCCTGCGCGTAGAAGCCGGCGACGTCCGTGCATTCGCCCACGTACTCGATCGCCCCGTCCGCCTGCCAGGACCGCAATTCCTCGGGCTGGACCGAAGCTGGATTGTCCAGATCGGGACTGCCCGCCAGGCGCCAGCGCAGGCCGTCGCCCCGGTCGCCCTGCCTAATACAGGCATCAAAACCGCCGTTACTATGCACGACCTTATTTTTGAACGTTACCC
>CBFGXR010000051.1:0-8962 GCA_965652675.1 uncultured Castellaniella sp. | reverse complement strand
GGCTTCCGAGGTCCACGGCAGGGGGCCGGCGGTCGAGTGGGCGCTTGGGGCCCCGATCGGCCAATGGCTGGGGCTGGCCCGGCCGCGCGGCAGCATGCTGCTGCCCGATGACCTGCAATGGCATTGGCTGCTGGGCGACGAGACGGCCATGCCCGCGATCGAACGCCGGCTGGCGGAACTGCCCGCCGGGACGCGCGCCGTGGTGCGGGTGCAATTGAGCGACTCCGCCGACCGGCGCGCCTGGCGCAGTGCGGCCGATCTGGACCTGCAATGGGTGGATTCGCTGGCCGAGGCGGCCGGCACGCTGGACGTTCCGCAAGGCGCCGGCTTCATCTGGGCGGCCGGCGAAAACCGCGCCATGGCCGCGCTGCGCAAGCAGCTGCTGGCCAAGCCGGGGGCCGATCCCCGCCGCATGCGGATCGCCTCGTACTGGAAGCAGGGCGAGGCGGGGCACCACGAAGAGATCGGCGCCGGCGGCTGACGTCCCGCCGGGATCCGGCGGCGCGGCGATCGCCATGCCCGCCGGATCGATCGATGCGAAGGAGCGCCGAGGCCGCGTCTTCGTGCGCTATAGTGGCGCTTTGCAGGCGTGGATCGTCGATCCCGCATGGCGGGCCAACCCCCGGAAGCGCGACAGCCTATGTTCATCGAGCTCGTCAAAGGAGTTTCCCTGCTGCTGGCGCTGTGCTTTCTCCATGGCGTGAACGTCCGGCTGTGGCGCTCGCGGCCGTTTGCCGGACAGCTGTTCTCGGGCGTCATCTTTGGCGGCATCTGCGTGATCGGCATGCTGACGCCCCTGGTGCTGGAGCCGGGCGTCATCTTCGATGCGCGTTCGGTGGTGCTCAGCATGGCGGGCCTGTTCGGCGGCCCGCTGGTGGCCGGTGTCGCGGTGGCCATGGCGGGCGCGGCGCGGCTGGCGCTGGCGGGCGAAGGGGCCGTCATCGGCCTGCTGGTGATCCTGTTGTGCACCGTGTCGGGCCTGCTCTATCGCCGGGCGCGGACGCGCGGATGGCTGGACGTGGATCCGGTCTCGCTCGCGTGCTTCGGGCTGTTGACGCATGCGGCGGTGCTGGCCCTGTTCCAGTTCCTGCCCGCCGATGTCGCGTGGCACTTCAACGAAATGGTCGCCCAGCCTTTCCTGCTGACGTTCACTGTCGCCACGGTGGCGCTCGGCCTGCTGCTTCGGGACATGGAGGAACGGCTGTCCACCGAGCGCGCCCTGGCGGACACGGCGGCGCGGTTGCGCGAATCGGAGCTGCGCTTCCGTTCGGTGCTGCTCAACATTCCGTCGATCGCGGTGCAGGGCTATCGGGCGGACGGCGCCACGACTTATTGGAACCGGGCGGCGGAGCGGCTCTACGGCTATACGGCCGAAGAGGCCATGGGCAGGAGCCTGCCCGACCTGATCGCCCCGTCTTCCATGCGCGAACGGATGCGTGAGGACATCGACCGCATGTTCGTCACCGGCAGGGTGGTTGCGGCGCGCGAGACGCGGTTGCGGCGCAAGGACGGTTCCCTGGTGGACGTGTTTTCCAGTCATGCGTTCGTCGATGTGCCGGGACAGCCGCCGGAGATGTTCTGCTTCGACGTCGACATTTCGGGCCGCAAGGCCGCCGAGGAAGAAGCGCGTCACCTGGCGTTCTACGATGCCCTGACGCAGTTGCCCAATCGCCGGCTGCTGGTGGATCGCCTGCAGCGGATACTGGCCGACGCGGCCCGGTCGGGCCGGATCGCGGCGGTGTGCTTCCTGGACCTGGACAACTTCAAGACCTTGAACGATACCCGGGGCCACGAGGTGGGCGACCTGCTGCTGCGGCTGGCGGCCAGGCGCCTGCGCGACAGCGTGCGCGCACAGGACACGGTGGCCCGCCTGAGCGGGGATGCGTTCGTGGTGGTCGCGCCCGACCTGGGCGCCAGCGCGGCGGAAGCGGCCGACCAGGCGCGCGCGCTGGGCGAACTGGTCCTGGCCCGCCTGCGCGAGCCGTGCGACCTGGACGGGCACGAATATCATTGCTCGGCCAGCATCGGGGTGGCGCTGCTCGACCGCGTTTCGGAGTCGGTGGACGAGGCGCTCAAGCAGGCGGACATGGCCATGTACCGCGCCAAGGACGCCGGGCGCGACACGCTGCGCTTCTTCGATCCGGACATGCAGCAGGCCGTGACCCGCCGCGCGGTGCTGGAGATCGATCTGCGCAACGGCTTGCGTCAGGAGCAGTTCCTGCTGCTCTACCAGCCCCAGGTGGATGACGAAGGACGCGTGACGGGCGCCGAGGCGCTGGTGCGCTGGCGGCATCCGGCGCACGGGATGGTGCCGCCGTCCGAATTCATCCCCATGGCCGAGGAAACGGGACTGATCCTGCCGCTGGGCCATTGGGTCATGGAAACGGTCTTGCGCCAGCAGGCCCGCTGGCGGGGGGATCCGGTGTTCGGCCGCCTGGACCTGGCCGTCAACGTCAGCCCCCGCCAGTTCCGGCAGGAAAACTTCGTGGCGCAAGTCCTCGCGCTGCTGCGCGATACCGGCGCCGATCCCGCGCGGATCAAGCTCGAATTGACCGAAAGCCTGCTGCTGCACAGCGTGGACAGCGCGATCGAGACCATGCGCGCGCTCCGGGCGCATGGCCTGAGCTTCGCGCTGGACGACTTCGGCACGGGCTATTCCTCGCTGAATTATCTCAAGCGCCTGCCGCTTTCCCAGATCAAGATCGACCAGAGCTTCGTGCGCGGCGTGCTGCGGGATCCCAGCGACGCGGCCATCGCGCGCTCCATCATCACGCTGGCCGACAGCCTGGGTCTGGGCGTGATCGCCGAGGGGGTGGAGACCGAGGCGCATCGCCGCTTCCTGCTGGATCACGGCTGCCTGGCCTTCCAGGGATATCTGTTCGGGCGTCCGATGGAACTGGACGCCCTCGAGCGGCAGGTCCGGGCGGGCCGCTGATCTCCGCCCGTCGGAGTCGTCAGGCGCGCAGGGTCTTCAGCGCCGTGGCCCAGCGCAGCAGTTCGTCCAGCAGCGTGGTGGCCGAGGCGTCGATCAGCTCGTTGGAGGCGAATTCGCCGTTTTCCTGGATGTGCCTGGGCACCATGGGGATGGCGACGCCTTCGACCATGGGCATCATCTTCAGGGTGGTGACCTGCGGTTTGACCGACTGGACCGCACGCAAGCCGCCCGAGACCCCGCCGTAGCTGACGAAGCCGCAGGGCTTGTAGTTCCATTCCTTGTAGACGAAGTCCAGCGCGTTCACCAGCGAGGGCGGCGCGCTGTAGTTGTATTCGGGCGTGACGAAGATGTAGGCGTCGGCGCCGGCCACGCTGGCGCTCCAGCGCTTGGTGTGCTCATGCTCGTACTGCTGCATGCGGGGGTGAACCGGCTCGTCGTACAGGGGCAGCTTGAAGTCGGCCAGGTCCACCAATTCGACGTCGAACTGGCCGTGCTTGCGCGCGAATTCGTGGAACCAGCGTGCGACGGCGGGGCCGACACGGCCGGGGCGGGTACTGCAGATGATGACTTGGAGCTTGAGCGACATCGTGTGTTTCCTTGCTGGGAAGATGATGTGTCCGCTTGCGGCGGGTGGTGCGGGATGGCGTGGTCGGGCCGTCAGCCCGCGCCCTCGGGTAAGGGGATGAATTCCTGGTCGTCGCCGACCGGCAGGGTCATGCGCTGGGCGATCCAGTCTTCGCGGGCCTGTTCGAGCCTGTCCTTGGAGGAGGACACGAAATTCCAGAAGATGAATCGTTCGCCGATCGGTTCGCCGCCCAGCAGCATGACGGTGGCGGGCCCACAGGCCTGGATCTGCGCGGCGCGGCCCGGTTCCAGGACCAGCATCTGGCCTTCGGCCAGCGGCTGGCCGTCCAGTTCGACGGCGCCCCGGGCCACGTAGACGGCGCGTTCCGGGTATTCGGTCCCCAGGGTGCGGCGGGCGCCGTCGGCCATGTCCCAATGCAGGTAGAACAGGGGCGAATGCGTCCGGACGCGGGCGGCGGCGCCGTCGATGGCGCCGGCGATCAGGCGGCCGGCGACGCCGTCCTCGTCGAATTCGGGCAGTTCGCCGGCGCCCTGGTGGTGATGGAAGGCCGGCGCCGTTTCCTCGTGTTCGCGTGGCAGGGCGACCCAGGCCTGGATGCCGTGCATGGTGGCGCCGTGGGCGCGGGCGTATTCCAGCCGTTCGCTGTGGGTGATGCCGCTGCCGGCGGTCATCCAATTGACCTCGCCGGGGCGGATTTCCTGGTTCGATCCCAGGCTGTCGCGGTGGGTGATGGCGCCGCTGTACAGGTAGGTGACGGTGGACAGGCCGATGTGGGGATGCGGCCGGACGTCCAGTTCGCGCGGGGCGCCGCGCGCCACGTCCAGCGGGCCCAGGTGGTCGAAGAAGATGAAGGGCCCCACCATGCGGCGCTTGCGGAAGGGCAGCACGCGGCCGACGATGAAGCCCCCGCCCAGGTCGTGGGAACGGCGGTCGATCAGCAGGGTGGCGGTCATGGGTATCCTCGCGCGGGCCGGACGGAGGCGGCCCCGCGATTACGATACTACAGCTCCCTGCGCTACATGTGCCCGGGCAGCCAGGTGGCCAGTGCGGGGAAATACCACATGGCCACCAGCAGCAGCGTCATCAGGCCGAAATAGGGTGCGCAGACCCGGGCCAGGTAGGTGATTTCCTTGCCGGTCATGCTCTGCAGCACGAACAGGTTGAAGCCCACCGGCGGCGTGATCTGGGCGGTTTCCACGGTGATGACCAGGAAGATGCCGAACCAGATCGGATCGATGCCGGCCGCCTGGATGATGGGCAGCACCACGCCCATGGTGAGGACGATGGTGGAGATGCCGTCCAGGAAGCAGCCCAGCACGATGTAGAACAGGGCGAGCACGACGATCAGCATGCCGGGCGACAGGTTCAGTCCGCCGACGAATTCCGCCAGCTGGCGGGGCAGGCCGATGTAGCCCATGGACAGGGTCATGAAGGCGGCGCCCGACAGGATCAGGGCGATCATGCAGTACAGGCGCGTGGCGCCCAGCAGTGAATCGCGGAACGATTGCCAGGTCAGGGATTTTTGCCAGGCCGACAGCAGGAAGGCGCCCAGCACGCCGATGGCGGCCGATTCGGTGGCAGTGGCCACGCCGCTGTAGATGCTGGCGATCACCCCCAGGATCAGCAGAACCACGGGGATCAGTTGACGCGATTCGCGCAGTTTCTCCCGCAGCGGCAGGCGGCCTTCCGCCGATTCCGGGACGCGATCGGGGTGCAGCAGCGCCCAGCCCGCGAGCCAGCCGCTGAACAGCAGCGCCAGCAGCACCCCGGGCACCACCCCGGCGATGAAGAGCTTGGCGATCGAGGTTTCCGCCGCCACGCCATAGACGATCAGGATGATCGACGGCGGGATCAGCAGGCCCAGGGTGGCGGGGCCGCCCAGCGAACCGATGATCTGCGCGTCGGGGTAGCCGCGCCGCCGCAGTTCGGGCAGATTCATGCGGCCCACGGTGACGCAGGTGGCGGCCGAGGATCCGCAGACCGAGGCGAAGATCGTGCAGCCCAGCACATTGGTGTGCAACAGGCGGCCGGGCAGTCGATTGACCCAGGGCGCCAGGCCGCGGAACAGATTTTCGGACAGATTGGTGCGGTACAGGATTTCGCCCATCCAGATGAACAGGGGCAGGGCGGTCAGGGTCCAGCTGCTGGAACTGCCCCAGATGGTCATGGCCATGGCGTCGCCCGCCGGCCGGCTGGAAAACAGTTCCATGCCGAACCAGGCCACGCCGGCCAGGGTCAGGCCCACCCAGACGCCGCCGCCCAGCAGGGTCAGGAGGACGACGATCAGAATGATGCCGACGGTGATTTCACTCATGATGGGATTCCTCCGCAGACTGGGCCGGAACGCGTTTGCCGAGGAGTTCCAGCCAGAACTCGTCAAGGAAGGCGATGAAGAAGATCAGGGTGCCGAGCGCCATGGAAATCTGCGGGATCCACAGCGGGGTGGCGTCGATGCCGGTGGAAATATCCTGGTATGCCCAGGATTGCCAGACCAGGCGGGCCGAATACAGAGCCAGAAAGCCGGACAGCGCTGTGGCGATGGCCAGGGCGACGAGCTCCAGACCCCGCCGCTTTGCGCCCTTGAGCATGCCCAGGACCAGCGTGACACGGATGTGTTCGCCCTTTTTCAGGGTGCTGGCCAAGGCCAGGAAGCCTGCGCCGGCCATCAGGTAGCCGGCGTAGGCGTCGATGCCGCCCACGGGGAAGCCCGCCAGGCGGCCTACGATGGAATAACTGACCATCAGCAGTACGCCGATCATGCCCAGGCCGGCGAGCCAACTGCTGCCGGTATACAGGCCATCGAGGAATTTGCGCATGGCGGGCTCCGGGGGATCAGTTGGAGGTCGTGGCTTGCTGGATCATGCGGGCGTTGGCCCCTTGGCCGAGGGCGCGCATCCGGCCCGAGGCATCCAGGACTTCCTTGCCTTCGGCGCCGGCGGTCTTCAGCCATTCGCGGATGACCGTCTGGCCGATTTCCACCAGATCGGACTTGAGCTGGGGCGTGGGTTCGTTGACCTGCATGCCGTTGGCCTTGAGCTTGGCGATGGAGGCTTCGTCGACCTTGCGGGATTCTTCCCAGCCGCGTTTCTCAGCGGCGGCGGCGGCCTTGCGGACGGCTTCCTGGGCGGCCGGGCTCAGCGATTCGAAGGCGCGCTTGTTGGCGACTACGGCGTTCTTGGGAATCCAGGCCTGGACGTTGGTGTAGTACTTCAGGTTTTCATAAAGCTTGTTGTCCGCGCCGGTGGCGCTGGAGGTGATCAGGCCGTCGACCACGCCCGTGGCCAGCGCCTGGGACAGTTCGGCTTCCTGGACCGTGACCGGCTGCGCGCCGATCAGTTCGCCGATGCGCGCCGTGGTCGGGCTGTACACGCGCCATTTCAGGCCCTTGAGATCGGCGGCCGACTGGATCGGCTTGTTGGTGTAGATGCCCTGCGGCGGCCAGGCCACGGCATAGAGCAGCACCATGCCTTGCTGATCCAGTTTCTTTTCCAGCAGCGGACGCTGGGCCTGATACAGCTTCCAGGCTTCGTCGTAATTGCTGACCAGGAAGGGCAGGCCGTCCAGGCCGAACAGCGGCCATTCGTTCTGGAAGCTGACCATGAAGAATTCGCCCGCCTGGGCCTGGTTGCCCTGCACGGCCCGCTTGATTTCGGGCATCTTGAACAGGGATGCGCCCGAGTGGACGGTGATCTTCAGATCGCCCTGGGTCGCCTGATCGACGTCCTTGGAAAACTGGGCGAGGTTTTTCGAATGGAAATTGAAGGCGGGGTAGGCAGAGGCGAGATCCCACTGCGTGGCGGCCTGCGCCTGGAAGGAGAGGCCGAGACCGGCGATCAGGGCGGTGGCAAAGAGAGTGCGACGTTTCATCGAGGACTCCTGGAAAACGATCGTGGAACATTGCCCGGCAGGCCGGCGACGGTGCGGCCTCGGGCCGGCCATTGGCAATGGCGTGCGACAAAGATAGAGCATCCGTGACCGTTCGTCGATCAGGGTTTTCAACAATAATGTTGTTTTTGTAGTTGATGTAGTCTTCAATCGTTCATTTTATATTCGAAATCGTTGAACAATGATGAGATCGAATCGACAGACATGCCGAGTCACCGGCCTGCAAGGGCGGCGCCGGGCGGCGCGGCGCGACGGGCCGTCAGTCGACATGGGCGGAATACACGGACAGCACCATGCGTTCGGACTGGATCAGGTAGCTCTCCAGGTTGCGCGCCGCCGTCGCCGTGTCGCCCTGGTCGAACAATTCCAGCAGACGGCCGTTCAGGTCGACGAAAGGCGCATGCAGATACTCGGGATCGTCCAGCAGGCCGAAGGCCAGCCGCAGTTCGGCGGAGATGTCGGCGAACATCGCCGACAGGCGCACGCTGTCGGCCAGCGCCACGATGGCGGCATGGAACATCATGTTGGCCGACCCGACCTCGAGCCAGTCGCCGGCGTCGCGCATGCGGCGGGCCTGTTCCATGGCCTGTTCCATGCGTTTGTGAGCGGGGTGGCGCGGCCAGGCCTGGGCCAGCGCCTGGCATTCGATCAGGCGGCGGACCCGGTAGATGTCGATGATGTCGGCAATCGAGGGCACCACCACCGAGACGCCCCGGTTCGGCTCGTGGCGCAGCAGCCCTTCCTTGGACAGGATCCGGAAGGCCTCGCGCAAGGTGTTGCGCGAGACTTCCAGTTGTTCGCTCAGTCCCGCCTCGGACAGGCGCTGCCCCGCCCGAAGCTGGCCGTGGATGAGCTGTTGGCGGATGGTTTCAGCCACTGTGTCGGTCAGACTCAGCGCGGCGCTGGGGTTGGGATAATGGCGAGCATGCATGAGGGGTCCCGAAAATTCAGCCAGGATCGTTCAACGATCCGCACCATATTTTGTCATGATAAGGAACGCACATGGACTTGAACAGCGATCTGGGTGAAAGCTTTGGCGCCTGGCGCATGGGCGATGACGCCGCCATGCTGGACATCGTCACCAGCGCCAATGTGGCGTGCGGCTTTCATGCCGGGGACCCGGCCGGCATGCTGGACACCCTGCGAGCGGCCGCCGAGCGTGGCGTGGCGATCGGTGCGCACGTGGCCTATCCCGACCTGGCGGGCTTCGGCCGGCGCAACATGGACCCGTCCAGCCGCGAACTGGTGGCCGACGTCATCTATCAGATCGGCGCCCTGCAGGGACTGGCCGCGGCGGCGGGTACCCGCGTGACGTACGTGAAGCCTCACGGCGCCTTGTACAACACCATTGCCCGCGACGGGCGCCAGGCGGCGGATGTCATCGCCGCCTTGCTGGCGCTCGACCCCGGCCTGGTCCTGATGGGGCTCGCCGGTTCGCCCTTGCTGGACTGGGCGCGGGCCCGCGGTCTGCGCGTGGTGGCCGAAGCTTTCGCGGATCGAGCCTATGCGCCGGATGGCGCGCTGCAGGATCGTTCAACGATCCGCACCATATTTTG
>CBFGXR010000050.1:0-9132 GCA_965652675.1 uncultured Castellaniella sp. | reverse complement strand
GAGCCCTTGCCGAACTGCTTCTCGCCCTTCTTGATGGAGCCGATGCGGCGGATGTCGATGCGCACCGAGGCGTAGAACTTGAGCGCGTTGCCGCCGGTGGTGGTTTCGGGGTTGCCGAACATGACGCCGATCTTCATGCGGATCTGGTTGATGAAGATCACCATGCAGTTGGCGCGCTTGATCGTGGCGGTCAGTTTGCGCAGGGCCTGGCTCATGAGGCGGGCCTGCAGGCCGGGCAGCGAATCGCCCATGTCGCCTTCGATTTCGGCCTTGGGCACCAGTGCGGCGACCGAGTCGATGACGATCAGGTCGACCGACCCCGAACGCACCAGGGCGTCGGTGATTTCCAGGGCCTGTTCGCCGGTGTCGGGCTGGGAGATCAGCAGGTCTTCCAGGCTGACCCCCAGACGCGAGGCGTACTGGACGTCCAGGGCGTGTTCGGCGTCGACGAAGGCGCAGGTGCCGCCGATCTTCTGCATTTCGGCGATGACCTGCAGGGTGAGCGTGGTCTTGCCGGAGGATTCCGGACCGTAGACTTCGACCACCCGGCCGCGCGGCAGGCCCCCGACGCCCAGGGCGATGTCCAGCCCCAGGGAACCGGTGGACACGACCTGGATGTCGTGTTCGACCTGGTTGTCGCCGTAGCGCATGATGGAGCCCTTGCCGAACTGCTTTTCGATCTGCGACAGCGCGGCGGCCAGCGCCTTGGCGCGTTCGGGGTTGGCCTTGCCGGAGCGTTCATCCATGAGGGAATTCCTATCGTGAGTGACAAGCCGCCGGGACCGTGGCCGGGGTGCGGCCGGGTCCGCCTGCGGCGGGATTCGGGAAATTATGGCATTAAATTATACTGTATGAAAATACAGATGTGCCAATCCTGTCACGGCCGGACGATCCGCCGGGGCGGACGCCGCCGGCCCGCCCATCGTTTACCCTAAATGACCCCGTGGGCCCCGCGTGCCACAATGACGCCAGTCCGGGCCGCCAGCGCCCATCTCCCCCTGGATGTCATTCCCGCCATGCGTATCCTGATTGCCGAGGACGACAGCATTCTCGCGGACGGGCTGTCCCGATCGCTGCGCTACGAAGGCTATGCCGTGGACGTCGTCAGCGACGGCTCCAGCGCCGATTCCGCCCTGCAGTTGCAGACCTTCGACCTCCTGATCCTGGACCTGGGCCTGCCGCGCCTGGACGGCCTGTCCGTGCTGCGCAAGCTGCGCCAGCGCGGCACCCCCCTGCCGGTCCTGATCCTGACGGCCGCCGACTCCGTCGAACAGCGCGTCGAAGGCCTGGACCTGGGCGCCGACGACTACATGTCCAAGCCCTTCGCCCTCAGCGAACTGGAAGCCCGCGTGCGCGCCCTGATCCGCCGCCACGGAGGCGCGCGCGCCTCCGTCCTGCATCACGGCCGTCTCGCCTTCGACCTGAACGGACGCGTGGCCACCATCGACGACGCCGCCATCGAACTGTCCGCCCGCGAAACCAGCCTGCTGGAAATCTTCCTGTCGCGCAGCGGCCGCATGATCAGCAAGCACCAGCTGGTGGACCTGCTGTGCGAATGGGGCGAAGAAGTCACCACCAACGCCATCGAGGTCTACATCCACCGGCTGCGTAAAAAGATCGAACCGGCCGGCGTCCACATCCTGACCGTGCGCGGCCTGGGATACTGCCTGGAACCCGACAGCCGCGCCGTGCCGGCGGACACCGCCGCCGTCGGCTGACGGCGCGCCGCCATGTTCGCCGACCCGGTCCCGCGCAGGCCCCGCCGCCGGCACGCGACCCTGCTGGGCCGCATCCTGCTGTGGATGATCGTGCCGCTGTTCGTCCTCTGGTCGATCGGCATCGTCATCACCTACTTCATTTCCCTGAACATCGCCAATTCGCCCTACGACCGGACGCTGTCGAGCCACCTGCGCCTGCTGCGCCACGAAGTCGAGCAGCAGCGCATCGCCGGCGGCGTGACGCTGTCCGAATCGGCCCGCACGGTGCTGGCCGGAGGCGCGGACGAGGCCGCCACCAACTGGCAGATCCTGGACGCCAACGGCCACCTGCTGGCCGGCGACCCCGGCATTCCCACCCCGGAAAACTGGGGCTACGACATCGACCAGATCCGCTTTCGCAACGCGTCCCAGAACCATCAGGCCATCCGCATGGCCTACGTCTGGGGCGGACGCGACCGCGACGGCACCGGATTCCTGACGGTGGTGGCCGAACCGGCCGAGGCGCGCGCCACGCTGCAGCAGGAAATCCTGACCGGCATGCTGACGCCCCAGCTCATCATCCTGCCCCTGGCCGCCATGCTGGCCGGGCTCGGACTGACCCAGGGCCTGGAACCGCTCAGCCTGCTCCAGGAACACATGCGGCGGCGCAAGCCCAGCGATCTGTCGCCCATCCGCGACGACCTGGCGCCGGCGGAAATCGTGCCGCTGATCGCCTCCATGAACAACGTGCTGCAGCGCCTGTCGGACTCCATCGAATCCCAGCGCCGTTTCGTCGCCAACGCCGCCCACCAGCTGAAGACCCCGCTGGCCGGCATCCGCACGCAATGCGAACTGGCCCTGCGCGAACAGGAACCCGAACGCATGCGCGACAGCCTGCAGCAGCTGATCACCGGGTCCCAGCGCGCCACCCGGCTGGTGAACCAGTTGCTGCTGCTGGCGCGGGCGGAATCCATCGACCCCACCCAGTCGCGCACCACCGAACTGCTGGACCTGCTGCCCCTGGCCGAGGACTGCACCCTGGAATGGGTCGAGACCGCGCTGCGGCGCCGCATCGACCTGGGCTTCGAATCGCCCGGAGAACCCCTGCCGATCTTCGGCAACGCGGTGATGATCCGCGAACTGCTGAACAACCTGATCGACAACGCCCTGCTCTACACGCCCCGGGGCGGCCAGGTCACCGTGCGCGCCCTGCCCGAGGGCGACCGGGTCTGCCTGGAGGTCCAGGACTCCGGCCCCGGCATCCCGGCGGAAGAGCAATCCCGGGTCTTCGACCGTTTCTACCGGATCCTCGGCCACAGCGCCGAGGGCAGCGGCCTGGGCCTGGCGATCGTGCGCGAAGTCGCCGAACATCACCACGCCACCATCGCCTTCCTGCCGCCCGGCAACCACCGCGATCCGGTCAGCGCCGGCACCCGGCTGCGCGTTTCATTTCCCCGCGACGACGTGCCCAGGACCCGCACATGAACCGAGCCCGACCCATGCCGCACGATCCGATGGACGAAGCCAACCGCCCCATGACCCACGAGGAACGCCGCGTCATCCTGGCGTCCTCGATGGGCACCGTCTTCGAATGGTACGACTTCTACGTCTACGGCTCCCTGGCGGCCGTCATCGCCCAGCACTTCTTTTCCGGCCTGAATCCCACGGCGGGCTTCATCTTCGCCCTGCTGACCTTCGCGGCCGGCTTCGCCGTGCGCCCCTTCGGCGCCCTGGTGTTCGGCCGGCTGGGCGACATGGTCGGGCGCAAATACGCCTTCGTGGTCTCGATCCTGATCATGGGCCTGTCCACCTTCCTGGTGGGCGTGCTGCCCTCGTCGGCCTCGATCGGCACGGCCGCGCCCATGATCCTGCTGCTGCTGCGCCTGCTGCAGGGCCTGGCGCTGGGGGGCGAATACGGCGGCGCGGCCGTCTACGTGGCCGAACACGCCCCGCCGGGCCGGCGCGGATTCTTCACCAGCTGGATCCAGACCACCGCCACCACCGGCATGTTCCTGTCGCTGGTCGTGGTCCTGGGCACCCGCGCCACGCTGGGCCAGGAGGCCTTCGACGCCTGGGGCTGGCGGGTGCCGTTCCTGATCTCCGTGCTGCTGCTGGTGATCTCGGTCTGGATCCGCATGCGCCTGCACGAATCGCCCGCCTTCACGCGCATGAAGAGCGAAGGCCTGGTCTCGCGCGCGCCCATCAAGGAAGCCTTCGGGCGCTGGAAGAACCTGCGCCTGATCCTGCTGGCCCTGATCGGCCTGACGGCCGGACAGGCCGTGGTCTGGTACACCGGCCAGTTCTACGCCCTGTATTTCCTGACCGAAACGCTGGGCGTGGACGCCAACATCGCCAACATCCTGGTGGCGCTGGCCCTGCTGCTGGCCTGTCCGTTCTTCCTGGTGTTCGGCGCCCTGTCGGACCGGATCGGCCGCAAGCCCATCATCATGGCCGGCTGCCTGATCGCCGCCCTGACCTATTTCCCCGTGTTCAAGGGCCTGACCCACTACGCCAACCCGGCGCTGGAACGCGCCCAGAACCAGGCCCCGGTGTACGTCGTGGCCGATCCGAAGGACTGTTCGCTGCAGTTCAACCCGGTGGGCATCGCGTCCTTCACCAGCGCCTGCGATCTGCTCAAGGCCTTCATGGCGGGCCACTCCGTCCACTACGTGAACCGGTCCGCGCCCGAGGGCACCACGGCCTACGCCCTGGTGGGCGAACAGCGTATCGATGCCTTCGACGGCACCGCGCTGCCGCGCGCCGAGTTCGCCCGCCGCAACGCGGCGCTGCAGGAGGCACTGCGCCAGGCGGTGCGCAGCCACGGCTACCCCGCCTACGCCGACCCGTCCCAGATCAACTTCACCATGGTGCTGCTGCTGCTGTTCTTCCTGGTGCTGCAGGTCACCATGGTCTACGGACCGATCGCCGCCATGCTGGTGGAAATGTTCCCCACCCGCATCCGCTACACGTCCATGAGCGTGCCCTACCACATCGGCAACGGCTGGTTCGGCGGCTTCCTGCCGCCGGTGGCCTTCGCCACGGTGGCCACCACCGGCAACATGTACGACGGCCTGTGGTATCCGATCGCGGTGTGCGTGATGACGCTGGTCGTGGGCCTGCTGTTCGTCAAGGAAACCCGGCACAACGACCTGAACGCGCCCTAGAGGATAATGCCTCGCCAGGCCGGAATCGAATGGGCGCGCGAGCCCGGATATTATTCAGGCTTGAATTTTAAGCCTGTCGTCAGATATTACGGATTCACGGACCTATTTTAAGAATAATGTCAGGAATCCTTGAATCAGGATTTTATTTTAAGAATATCGTCAGGTATCCGGGATATTGACGATAATCAATGGGCATTATCCCTTGAAGAATAGAATCGATGCGTGCCTGAAATGATCAGAATCACGCGACCTTCAAGGAGTCATCATGAAAGGAATACAGGAATTCGACGCTCGCCGCAGGACATGGCTTAAAAACAGCGCCATCGCCGCCACGGCCGGCATCGCGGCCGTCGAAATATTGCCCGGCACGGCCGCGCAAGCGAACGGAATCAGCCACGCGGGAAAATCCACCGCCAAGGCGCATGCCGGCGGCATTCCGGTTGAAAAGCTCGAACACATCCGGCCCAAACTGCTGCCGCCGCCTTTCGTGATGGAACACGAGCAGGCGACCCGCGCCGCACCCCGCGTGGTCGAGTTCACGATGACCATCGAGGAAAAGGAAGTGGTCATCGACGAAGAGAACGGCACCACGCTCCAGGCGATGACGTTCAACGGCTCCATGCCCGGCCCCACCATGGTGGTCCACGAGGGGGATTATCTGCAGCTGACGCTGATCAATCCCGCCACCAATACCCAGCAGCACAATATCGATTTCCACGCATCCACCGGAGCGCTGGGCGGAGGCGATCTCACCCACGTCAACCCCGGCGAGCAGGTGACGCTCCGGTTCAAGGCGACCCGGTCCGGCACCTTCATCTATCATTGCGCGCCGCCCAATATGGTGCCCTGGCACGTGGTTTCCGGCATGAGCGGCGTCGTCATGGTATTGCCCCGGGACGGGCTGAAGGACGAAAACGGCCGCCCGCTGCGCTATGACCGCGTCTATACGGTCGGCGAATTCGACCTGTACATCCCGAAGGACGAAAACGGAAAATACAAGAAATACGGAACCGCCCTGGAAGGCTATGGCGACATGACGGCGGTGATGAACGGCCTGATTCCCACCCACGTGGTTTTCAACGGAAAGGTCGGCGCCCTGACGGGGGCCAACGCCATGAAGGCCAAGGTGGGAGAAACCGTCCTCGTCATCCATTCGTCCGCGAACCGGGATACGCGGCCACATATGATCGGCGGGCACGGGGATCATGTCTGGGAATTGGGAAAATTCAGCAACCCGCCCGCGCTGAATCTGGAAACGTGGTTCATCCGGGGCGGATCGGCCGGCGCCGCGCTCTATACATTCCGGCAACCGGGCATTTACGCCTATCTGAATCATAATCTGATCGAAGCATTCAATCTGGGCGCCGCGGGCCATTTCAAGGTCGAAGGCAAATGGGACGATGACCTGATGAAACAGATCAGCGCGCCGGGCCCGATCCGGGCTTGAACACGGATCAAGGGCCGGGACCCGCCACCGGGATCCGCCAGATCGTCCAGTACAAACTCCGATTCAGAGTTCCGTCAGGCGTTCGGCCCTAGAATGGCGGCGCACGCCGATGGCCGTCCGGGCGCCTCGTTCCCCCTTTGTCCGCCCGGGCACCTCCGCCGCCGGCTGCCGCCGTCCGCACCCCCCGCGAGCTCCTTTTCGTGCGTGCGGACGGACGCTCCCGGCCCGGATTCGTCCGGGCCGTTTTTTTCCGGACGCTCAGGAACAAGCGGCGCCCCGGCTCATCGACTTCCCGACTGGTGCTCCAGCCACGCCTGGAACATCAGCACGCCCCACAGGGGATACTGCGCGTTGCGCCGCCCGGACAGATGGTCCGCCCAGGTCCGCCGGACCGGTTACGGATGGAAGAAGCCTTCCCGCCGAAGACGCGATTCGTCCAGCAGGCTTTCCGCCCAGTCGCGCAGCGGGCCGCGCAGCCAGGCGTCGACGGGCACGGCGAAGCCCATCTTGGGCCGCTCGATCAGCTCGCGGGGCACGTGCCGGTACAGCACCTGCCGCAGGATCCATTTGGCCGTGCCGTCGCGCAGCTTCATGGACTGCGGAATCCGCCAGGCGAATTCCACCACCCGGTGATCCAGGAACGGCACGCGGCCTTCCAGGGACACGCCCATCGCGGCCCGGTCGACCTTGACCAGGATGTCGTCGGGCAGATAGGTGATGGCATCCAGGGCCATCAGGCGCTGCACGTCGTCCAGGCCCTCCAGCGGCGGCGGGTTCCCGCGCAGGCAGGTCCGGGGTTCGCGGCCGCCGATCACCACGCGTGCGGGATCCCAGCGGGAAATCGACTGCAGGTACAGATCATCGACACGCTCGGCCGACAGCTTGCGGGCGCCCTGATGCAGTTTTTCGCCCGGCGCGGCCCGCAGCGCGCCGGGCAGCAGCGGCCGCAGTGGTCCGAGCACGGCGTTCCAGGCCTCGGGCGACAGCGCGCGGATGCCGCCGGCCGCCAGTTTCCGCAAGCCGCGCGGCATGCGTGATATCCGCTCCCAATGCCGGCTGTTGCGCACGTAGCGGCCATAGCCGGCGAACAGTTCGTCGCCCGCGTCGCCCGACAGCGAGACCGTGACGTGCCGGCGCGCCAGCTGCGACACCAGGAAGGTCGGGATCTGCGAGGAATCGGCGAAAGGCTCGCAATACAGTGCCGGCAGCCGGGGGATGACGTCCAGCGCCTGTTCCGGCGTGACGTACAGTTCCGTATGGTCGGTGCCCAGGTGCCGGGCGACCGCCAGGGCGTGCTCGGCCTCGTTGTAGCCCTGCTCGTGGAAGCCGATGGAAAAGGTCCTGACCGGGCGCGCGGACTGGGCCTGCATCAGCGCCACCACGGTGGACGAATCGACGCCCCCCGACAGGAAGGCGCCCAGCGACACGTCGGCCAGCATCTGCTGGCGCACGGCGGACTTCAGCAGGTCCTCCAGCGCGTCGGTGGCCTGCCGGTCCGACCCGGTGAACGGCGCGCGGTTGCCGGACACGGCGACCTCCGCCAGCGACCAGTAGGTTTCCACCTGTGGTTCGCGCCGGTCCGGCGACACGGTCAGCAGGCAGCCCGCCGGCAGCTTGAAGATGCCGCGATAGATGGAATGGGGCGCCGGGATGTAGTTGTGCCGCATCAGCAGGCACAGGGCATCGCGATCGACCTCCGCCGCGCAACACGGATGCGCCCGCAACGCCTTGAGTTCGGAACCGAACAGGAAGCAGGCCCCGTCCCCTGCGCCCTGCCAGCCGTAGTACAAGGGCTTTTCGCCCAGGCGGTCCCGGCCCAGGGTCAGGACACGCGCCTGGACGTCCCAGACGGCGAAGGCGAACATGCCGATGCAGCGTTCCACCGTGGCCCGGATCCCCCAGGCCGCGAACCCCGCCAGCAGGGTCTCGGTGTCCGAATGGCCGCGCCAGCCGGGCGCCAGGCCGGATTGCTCCAGATCCCGGCGCAGGTCCAGGTGGTTGTAGATCTCGCCGTTGAAGACGATCACGTGCCGCCCCGAGGGGCCGGTCATGGGCTGGTGCCCCGCCGCCGACAGATCCAGGATGGACAGGCGCCGATGGGCCAGCCCGACGCCGGCCCCGTCGGTCCAGACGCCGGCATCGTCCGGCCCGCGCGACACGATCGTGTCGGCCATGCGCTCCAGGATGACGGCGGCCTCGCGCGCGTCATGCCCACAGCCGCTTCCCAGAAACCCCACCAGACCGCACATCGCGCCTTTCCTTTCGATCGTCGTTCGGCCGCCGGCCAGCCCGGCGTGCGTGGTACATTTTACGGCTGCCGACCCGCCACCACCCCGCCTCCGGCAAACCATCATGCCGGGTCTCGCCATGGATTCACAACCCCTCCACGAAGAACACGACACCGGTTCGTTCGAAAGCCATTTCCGCGATCCCGCGTTCGCGGTCGAATCGCCGCTCGCCTGGCTGCTGGGGCAGCGGCTGGACGTCCTGGACGCCTTGCGCGGCCTGCTGTCCGGCGGCCAGGCGACGGCCCGACTGCGCCTGTGGGTGTTCCTGGTACTGGCCGCCCAGCCCCAGGGCCGACTGCAGCGGGAAGACCTGAACCAGCTGTTCTTCAGCCTGCGGCCCGAAGCCCTGGACGCGACGCTCAAGCGGCTGCGCGACCTGGACCTGCTGGTCTGGGACGCCACTACCCAGGATTACCACCTGTCCGCGCTCGCCCAGCGATTGCAGGGTCTGCTGGCGCCGCTGGCGCGCGGCGCCGGCGAGGACGACGACATGGCGGCCATGCTGGCGCAGGTGGCCGGCGCCCAGGCGCTGGGCC
>CBFGXR010000049.1:0-9359 GCA_965652675.1 uncultured Castellaniella sp. | reverse complement strand
TCCAGCTTGATCGCGTCGGCCGTGAAGATGCGGATGCCCTCGGCCAGCTTTTCCATCGCCATGGCGTCCTCGTTCAGGTGCGTGCGGAAGGCGACCTCGTTGCTGGCGATCCATTCGGGCGCGTCCGCCTTGGCGTCGGCCGCCGACAGGCGGGGTTCCAGGGGGGCGTCCGAGGCCGCCAGTTCGCCCAGCAGGGCGGGGCTGATGGTCAGCAGGTCGCAGCCCGCCAGCGCGCGGATCTGGCCGATGTTGCGGAAACTGGCCCCCATCACCTGGGTGGGGATGTCGTAGGCCTTGAAGTAGCGGTAGATGCGCGCCACGGACCGCACGCCCGGGTCGTTCGGCCCGGCCTGGGCGGCCTCGTCCCAATCGGCCCCGGCGGCCTTCTTGTACCAGTCGTAGATGCGCCCCACGAAGGGCGAGATCAGCGTGACTTTCGCCTGGGCGCAGGCGATGGCCTGGGTCAGGGAAAACAGCAGCGTCAGATTGCAGCGGATGTCCTCGGCCTGCAGCGCGCGGGCGGCCTGGATGCCTTCCCAGGTCGAGGCCAGCTTGATCAGCACGCGTTCGCGCGGGATGCCGTCGGCCTCGTACAGGGCGATGATCTGCCGGGCGCGTTCGATGCTGGCCTGGGTGTCGAAGGACAGGCGGGCGTCGACCTCGGTCGAGACGCGGCCGGGCACGATGGCCAGGATCTCGCGGCCGAAGGCCACCAGCAGGCGGTCGACCTGTTCGGCCAGCGGCGCGTCCGGGTGGTCGCGCAGCACCCGGTCCAGCAGGGGGCGGTAGGCCGCCTGGCCCACGGCCTTGAGGATCAGCGAGGGGTTGGTGGTGGCGTCGGTCGGCCGGTAGGCCCGCATGGTTTCGAAATCCCCCGTGTCGGCCACGACGGTCGTCAGCGCGCGCAGGGCGTCCAGTTGATTGCTCATGAGGGCGGTAATCCAGTGAAGACAGGGTTGCGAAAACCCTACTGTAGACCATTTCCCGGCGGGGGCGGCCGCGGCGGCGGGCGGCCGCCGATCGGGGCGGCTTCGATGCTTCGGGCGCGGAGCATGCGGGGCAGCCCTGGCCCCGCTGTATAATGGGAAGGTTTGAATATCGACTTTATAACCGGGGTTCCATTTTGCTGCCGTCAATTTTTCCCGAGGGGTCCGCAGGCCTCGCACCAGCAATTCTCGCCTTGGCTGACGGTACCGTATTCAGGGGCGTCTCGATTGGCGCCGACGGGACCAGCGTGGCCGAAATCGTCTTCAATACGGCCATGACCGGCTACCAGGAGATCCTCACGGATCCCAGCTACAGCGGCCAGATCGTCACCCTGACCTATCCCCACATCGGCAACACCGGCGTCAACCCCGAGGACGTCGAGTCCGGCCGGGTGCACGCCGCCGGCCTGGTGGTGCGCGACTGTCCGGCGCTGCTGTCCAACTTCCGCGCCACCCAGTCGCTGCCCGACTACCTGAAATCCCAGGGCATCGTGGCGATCTCGGGCGTGGACACCCGCAAGCTGACCCGCATCCTGCGCGAACGCGGCGCCCAGGGCGCCTGCATCCTGGTGGGCGAGGACGCCGACCGCGCCGTCGAACTGGCGCGCGGCTTCGGCGGCATGGAAGGCCAGGACCTGGCCCTGGAAGTCACCACCAGGCAGTCCGGCGGCTGGGTGCAGGGCACCTGGCGGCTGGGGCGCGGCTACAGCCGCCAGGAACAGTCGCAATACCACGTCGTCGCCTACGACTACGGCATCAAGTCCAACATCCTGCGTCTGCTGGCCGACCGCGGCTGCCGCATCACCCTGGTGCCGGCCCTCACGCCCGTGGCCGACATCCTGGCCCAGTCGCCCGACGGCGTCTTCCTGTCCAACGGCCCCGGCGACCCGGCGGCCTGCGACTACGCCGCCGAGACCTGCCGCGCCGTGCTGGATCGCGGCATCCCCCTGTTCGGCATCTGCCTGGGCCAGCAGGTCCTGGGCCTGACGCTGGGCGGGCGCACGGTCAAGATGAAGACCGGCCACCACGGCGCCAACCACCCGGTGCAGGACCTGCATACCGGCCGGGTGTTCATCACCAGCCAGAACCACGGCTTCACCGTGGACGGCGGCAGCCTGCCGGCCAACGCCCGCGTCACGCACGTGTCGCTGTTCGACGGCACCCTGCAGGGCTTCGAACTGACCGACCGTCCGGCCTTCTGCTTCCAGGGCCACCCCGAAGCCAGTCCCGGCCCGCACGACATCCTGGTGCTGTTCGACAAATTCATCGACCTGATGGCGCAGCACAAAGCCCGGTCGTCCAAATAAAAAGAGCCCGCCTCCCATGCCCAAGCGTTCAGACATCAAAAGCATCCTCATCATCGGGGCCGGCCCGATCATCATCGGCCAGGCCTGCGAATTCGACTATTCCGGCGCCCAGGCCTGCAAGGCCCTGAAGGCCGACGGGTTCCGCACCATCCTGGTCAACAGCAACCCGGCCACCATCATGACGGACCCGGAAACGGCCGACGTCACCTACATCGAACCCATCACCTGGCAGGCCCTGGAAAAGATCATCGAGGTCGAAAAACCCGATGCCGTCCTGCCCACCATGGGCGGCCAGACGGCACTGAACTGCGCGCTCGACCTGGATCGCCACGGCGTGCTGGCCAAGCACGGCGTCGAACTCATCGGCGCCAACGCCCACGCCATCGAAAAGGCCGAGGACCGCCTGAAATTCAAGGACGCGATGACCTCCATCGGCCTGGAATCGGCCAAGTCCGGCATCGCCCACAGCATGGACGACGCCTGGGCCGTGCAGAAGCGCATCGCGGCCGAACTGGGCACGTCCGGCTTCCCCGCGGTCATCCGCCCCAGCTTCACGCTGGGCGGCACGGGCGGCGGCATCGCCTACAACGCCGAGGAATTCGAGACCATCTGCCGCCGCGGCCTGGAGGCCTCGCCGACCAGCGAACTCCTGATCGAGGAATCCCTGCTGGGCTGGAAGGAATTCGAGATGGAAGTCGTGCGCGACAGCGCCGACAACTGCATCATCGTGTGCGCCATCGAAAACCTGGATCCCATGGGCGTGCACACCGGCGATTCGATCACCGTCGCGCCCGCGCAGACGCTGACCGACAAGGAATACCAGATCATGCGCGACGCGTCGATCGCGGTGCTGCGCGAGATCGGCGTGGACACGGGCGGTTCCAACGTCCAGTTCGCGGTCAATCCGGCCAATGGCCGCATGATCGTCATCGAGATGAATCCGCGCGTGTCGCGGTCCTCGGCGCTGGCGTCCAAGGCCACGGGCTTCCCCATCGCCAAGGTCGCGGCCCGCCTGGCCGTGGGCTACACGCTGGACGAACTGCGCAACGAGATCACCGGCGGCGCCACGCCGGCCTCGTTCGAGCCGACCATCGACTACGTGGTCACCAAGGTGCCGCGTTTCGCCTTTGAAAAATTCCCCCAGGCCGATTCGCGCCTGACGACCCAGATGAAGGCGGTGGGCGAGGTCATGGCCATCGGCCGCACCTTCCAGGAATCCTTCCAGAAGGCCCTGCGCGGCCTGGAAGTCGGCGTCGACGGCCTGAACCAGAAGACCACCGACCGCGAACGCCTGCAGATCGAACTCGGCGAGCCCGGTCCGGAACGCATCTGGTACGTGGGCGACGCCTTCGCCCAGGGCTTCTCCCTGGAAGAAGTCCACAACCTGACCAAGATCGACCCCTGGTTCCTGGCGCAGATCAAGGAAATCGTCGACATCGAACTGGCGCTGGAGCAGCGCACCCTGTCCGAGCTGGACGACGGCACCATGCGCGAACTCAAGCGGCGCGGCTTCTCCGACCGCCGCCTGGCGTTCCTGCTGGACACCACGGAAGCCGAGGTCCGCAAGCTGCGCCACCAGATGAACGTGCGCCCGGTGTACAAGCGCGTCGACACCTGCGCGGCCGAATTCGCCACCACCACGGCCTACATGTATTCGACCTACGAGGACGAGGACGAGGCCGCGCCGACCGATCGCAAGAAGATCATCGTCCTGGGCGGCGGGCCCAACCGCATCGGCCAGGGCATCGAATTCGACTACTGCTGCGTGCACGCGGCCCTGGCCCTGCGCGAAGACGGGTTCGAGACCATCATGGTCAACTGCAACCCCGAAACCGTCTCCACCGACTACGACACCTCCGACCGCCTGTACTTCGAGCCGCTGACGCTCGAGGACGTGCTGGAAATCGTCCACAAGGAAAACCCGGCCGGCGTCATCGTCCAGTACGGCGGCCAGACCCCGCTGAAGCTGGCCCGCGCCCTGGAGGCCAACGGCGTGCCCATCATCGGCACCAGCCCCGACTCCATCGACGTGGCCGAGGACCGCGAACGCTTCCAGAAGCTGCTGACCAAGCTGGGCCTGCGCCAGCCGGCCAACCGCACCGCCCGCGCCGAAAGCGAGGCCCTGGCCCTGGCGGGCGAGATCGGCTATCCCCTGGTGGTGCGTCCCAGCTACGTGCTGGGCGGACGCGCCATGGAAATCGTGCACGAGCCCCAGGACCTGGAACGCTACATGCGCGAAGCCGTCAAGGTCAGCAACGATTCCCCGGTGCTGCTGGACCACTTCCTGAATAACGCGACCGAAGTCGACGTGGACTGCCTGGCCGACGGCGAACAGGTCATCATCGGCGGCGTGATGGAACACATCGAGCAGGCCGGCGTGCACTCGGGCGATTCCGCCTGCAGCCTGCCGCCGTATTCGCTCTCGCCCGAAACCGTCGCCGAAATCGAGCGCCAGACGGCCCTGATGGCCCGCGCCCTGAACGTCAAGGGCCTGATGAACGTGCAGTTCGCCATCCAGGACGGCGACGTCTACGTGCTGGAAGTCAACCCGCGCGCCTCGCGCACCGTGCCCTACGTGTCCAAGGCCACCGGCCGCCAACTGGCCAAGATCGCCGCGCGCGTGATGGCCGGCCGTTCCCTGGCCGCCCAGGGCGTCGCCTCGATCCCGGCGCCGGCGCGCTATTGCGTCAAGGAAGCCGTGTTCCCCTTCGTCAAGTTCCCCGGCGTGGACACCATCCTGGGACCTGAAATGAAGTCCACCGGCGAAGTCATGGGCGTGGGCGATACCTTCGGCGAAGCCTTCGTCAAATCGCAGATCGCCGCCGGCGCCTGGCTGCCGGAATCCGGCCGCGTGTTCATCAGCGTGCGTGACCAGGACAAGACGCGCGCCGTGGAGGTCGCCCGCGGCCTGGCCGCGCTGGGCTTCCAGCTGATCGCCACGCGCGGCACGGCCGCCGTGATCGAGGCCGCCGGCCTGGCGGTCCAGGTCGTCAACAAGGTCACCGAAGGCCGTCCGAACATCGTCGACATGATCAAGAACGGCGAGATCGCCATGGTCATCAACACGGTCGAGGAACGCCGCAACGCCATCGCCGATTCGCGCGCCATCCGCACGCAGTCGCTGGCCAACCGCGTGACCTTCTTCACCACCATCGCGGGCGCGCGCGCCGCCGTCGAGGGCCTGCAGTACCTGCGCCACGGCGGCGGGTTGAAGGTCTACTCGCTGCAGGCCATGCACGCCGCCACGGCGGCCTGAGGCCGGCATCGCCCCCGAGCGCATCTTCATCACGGGCGCCAGCAGCGGCATCGGCGCCGCGCTGGCGCGCCGCTACGCGGCGCAGGGGGCCGTGCTTGGCCTGGCCGGACGCCGCGAGGACGCCCTGCGGGCCTTGCGTGACGGCCTGCCGGGACAAGGGCATCGGATCTATCCGCTGGACGTGCGCGACCGGGACGCGCTGCACGCGGCGGCGAGGGACTTTCTTGCGGCCGGCCCGGTGGACCGGATCATCGCCTGCGCCGGGATCAGCGCCGGCACCCTGACCGACGCGCCCGAGGACC
This sequence comes from uncultured Castellaniella sp., assembly GCA_965652675.1. GTDB lineage: Bacteria > Pseudomonadota > Gammaproteobacteria > Burkholderiales > Burkholderiaceae_B > Castellaniella. The sequence continues at coordinate 3,508 of CBFGXR010000049.1, read as the reverse complement.
ACGCGGTCTTCGAGGCCATTTTCGAGACCAACGTCCTGGCGATGGTGGCGACCTTCGAACCCTTCGTCGCGCCGATGCGCGCGCGGGGGCGGGGCACGCTGGTGGGCATCGGCAGCGTGGCGGGCGTGCGCGGCCTGCCGGGCGCGGGCGCCTACAGCGCGTCGAAGGCGGCCGTGCGCGCGTACTGCGAAAGCCTGCGGGTCGAGCTGCGCGGCAGCGGCGTGCGTGTCGTGACGCTGGCGCCGGGCTTCATCGCCACGCCCATGACGGCGCGCAATCCCTACCGCATGCCCTTCCTGATGCCGGTCGACCGTTTCGCCGAACAGGCCGTGCGGGCGATCGATGCCGGCGTGTCCTATCGCGTCATCCCCTGGCCCATGGCCTGGGTGGCGCGGCTGCTGCGCCTGGTGCCCGATGCCCTGTACGACCGGGTCGCCGCCCGGCGCAAGCGCAAGCCCAGGATCGGCGAACACCCGTAAAATCCGGCCATGGCACAGAAATCGAATACGCGGCCGGCGCCCGTCTCGCGCGATACGGATCGCTCCCAGGCGGCGATCCTGAAGGCCGCCCTCGACGAATTCACCGAACACGGATTCGCGGGGGGGCGGGTGGACCGCATCGCGGTGCGCGCGGGCGTGAACAAGCGTCTGATCTACTACTACTTCGGCAACAAGGACGAACTGTTCCTGTCCGTCCTGGAGCATACCTACGCCGACATCCGCCAGGCCGAACAGGGCCTGCATCTGGATGCGCTCGAACCGGTCGAGGCGCTGCGCACGCTCGTGACCTTCACCTGGCATTACTTCCTGGCCCACCCGGAATTCCTGTCCCTGCTGGCCAGCGAGAACCTCTCTCGCGCCAGTCACCTGAAGCAGTCGGGCAAGATCCGTGAAATGCACTCGCCGCTGGTGCGACTGCTCGACCGGCTGCTCGAACGCGGCCAGGCCCAGGGCCTGTTCCGCGCGGGGATCGACCCCGTCCAGCTCTACATTTCCATCGCCTCCCTCGGCTTTTTCTACCTGGCCAACAACCACACCCTGTCGGTGATCTTCGGGCGCGATCTGCGCGCGACCGACGCCCTGGACGAGCGCCTGTCGCACATGACGGATCTGGTCGTCGGCTACGCCTCCAGCAGCCCGGTCGCCGGCCAGGTCCGGTCAGGCACGTCCTAGGGATAGTCCTAGTCCGCTTCGTCATTGACACCTCAATCGGGCCACGACCATAATTCACCATTCAGTGAATTATGAAAAACATGCGGGCGCGGCCTGCCGGAATCCCGGCATGCGGCGCCGCGGGAGACCCGGATGCTGCGCAAGCTGATTCTGTCCCCGGCCTTGAGGCCGTTCCTGCTGGTGCTGTTCCTGCTGGTGGTCTGGGACCTGGCCATCCGGATCTTCAACATTCCCGCCTACCTCATCCCGCCGCCCGGCAAGGTCCTGGTCCAGCTCGTCCAGCAGTGGCCCATGCTGCTGTCCGAAAGCTGGTTCACGACCGAGGCGACCATCTGGGGTTTCCTGCTGTCCATCGCGGTCGGCGTGCCCATCGCCATGGTGATCACCTATTCCCGGGTCGTGGAATCCTACGTCTACCCCCTGCTGGTGTTCTCGCAGAGCGTGCCGAAAGTCGCGATCGCGCCGCTGTTCGTCGTGTGGTTCGGCTTCGGCATCCTGCCCAAGGTCATCACGGCCTTCCTGCTGGGCTTCTTCCCGATCGTGGTGTCCACCGTCATGGGCTTCAAGTCGGTCGAGTCCGACATGCTCGACCTGGCGCGCTCCATGGGGGCGAGCCGTCTGCAGACCTTTTTCAAGATCAGCCTGCCGGCGGCGCTGCCCGCGATGTTCAGCGGCCTGAAGGTCTCGGTCACGCTGGCCGTCGTCGGCGCGGTGGTGGGCGAGTTCGTCGGCTCGAACTCCGGCATCGGCTATGTGCTGCAAGTCGCCAACGGCAATTTCGATCTGCCGTTGATGTTTGCGGGCCTGGTATTGCTTTCGGTCATCGGCGTGCTGCTGTTCGCGGTCGTGGATCTGATCGAGCGCATGATGATTCCCTGGCATGCCTCGCAGCGCTAGGGATTCTTTTCAGACCGCCGAAGGCGGGGGACGACAAGGGGCCGGCAGTGCCCGAAGGAGACATGCATGATTCGCGACTTGCTCAAAGCGGGGCTGGGCCTGGCCCTGGCCGCCACGATGCTCGGCGCCGCGCCCGTCCGGGCGCAGGACAAGCCCAAGGACGACGTGACGCTGATGCTGAACTGGTATCTGTACAGTGAGCACGCGCCCTTCTTCCTGGGCAAGAAGCTCGGCTACTACGCCGAGGAAGGCATCAACCTGGACATCCAGGAAGGCCGTGGCTCGGCCGTGACCGCGCAGGCCGTGGCCGCCAAATCCGTGAACTTCGGCTACATCGACGTCACCACCATGATCAAGGCGGCGGCCAAGGGCGCGCCGCTGGTCTCCACCGGCGTCCTGTTCCAGCTCAGCCCGATGTCGGTGATGGGCTTCGAGGAAAAGGGCATCAAGACCCCGCAGCAGATCATCGGCAAGACGGTGGCGATCACGCCGGGCGACTCGATGACGCAGATGTGGCCGATCTTCCTCAAGGCCAACAAGATCGATCCCCGCCAGATCAATATCGTGTCGGGCGACGGGCAGACCAAGCTCAACGCGGTCATGACGGGCCGCGCCGACATGCTGCTGGGCTACGTCATGGACCAGGCCATCAAGCTGCAGGACGCGACCGGCAAGCCGGTCCATCCGATCCGCTTCGCCGATTCCGGCATCAACCAGATCAGCTCGGGCATCATCGTCAACAAGGACTGGCTCGCCGAACACGGCGATCTGGCGCGCCGGTTCATGCGCGCCTCCACGCGCGCCGTCGAGGCGGCGGAAAAAGACCCGCAGGCCGCCGTGGATGCCATGCTCGAAGCCAAGCCCAAGGCCGGCGTGTCCGCGACCCTGCTGGTCGGACTGAAGCGCAGCATCGAGCTCTACCACACCCCGGAAACGAAAGGCCAGCGGCCGTTCCGCGTCGCCATGGACAACGTGGACAAATCCCTGGACATGCTGGTGGAGTACGGCGGGGTCGATCCCGCGCAGCGCGGCAAGCCGGGCGACTACGTGACCCTGGACTATCTCCCCCAGAACTGAACCCCGAGGACTGAAGCCGTGCCGGACTTGCCCATGCCTGACGACATCCTGATCGAAGCCGTCGGCGTCACCAAGGTCTACCAGACCCGCGATGGCGCCGTCGAATCCCTCAAGCCGCTGGATTTCAGCATTCGCAAAGGCGAGTTCGTCTCCGTCGTCGGCCCTTCGGGCTGCGGCAAGAGCACCTTGTTGAAGATGGTGGCGGGCCTGCTGCCCATCACCGACGGGCGGCTGTCCCTGGCCGGGCAGCCCATCGCCGGGCCGCGCAAGGACGTGGGCATCGTCTTCCAGAGCGCGGTCCTGCTGGCCTGGCGCAACGTGCTGGACAACATCCTGCTGCAGGCCGAAATGCGCCGCATGTC
>CBFGXR010000048.1:0-9456 GCA_965652675.1 uncultured Castellaniella sp. | reverse complement strand
AAGCCCCAGGTCCGCGGATCGCCCTTGCGGTACTGCTCGTGGATGTGCGGGAAATCGGTCCAGTCGTACAGGCCGGTCTGGGTGACGGCGCCGCCCAGGGCGTTGCCGTGGCCGCCGATGTGCTTGGACAGGGAATTGATCACCAGGGACGCGCCGAAGTCCCGGCTCGGGGCCAGGTAGGGCGAGGACAGGGTGCTGTCCACCACGTAGACCAGCTTGCGCGCGCGGCACAGATCGCCGATCGCCTTCAGGTCGGCGATCTGGGTGCCGGGATTGGCGATGGTCTCGACGAAGACCATGCGGGTGTTCGGCCGGATCGCCGCTTCGACCTGGGCGGCGTCGGTCGCGTCCACCAGGCTCAGTTCCACGCCGAAATTTTCCAGCGTCATCAGCAGGCTGTTGGTGTTGCCGAAGATGTACTTGCTGGCGATCAGGTGGTCGCCGTGGCGCAGCAGGGCGAAGAACGTGGCGTTCAGCGCCGCCATGCCCGTGGCGAAGGTCACCGTGGCCTGCGCGCGTTCCATGTCCGTGACCTTGGCTTCCAGCGAGGCCGTGGTCGGCGTGCCCTGGCGGGCGTAGGTGTAGCCGGCCTTGCCCTGGAACACCGCGGCGAGTTCGCGCGCGTCGGCGTAGGCGTATTCGGTGGACGGATGGATGGGCTGGTGGATGGCGCCGTGTTCCAGCTGGGCGAGATGATCGGCGTGGACGAGCCGGGTGGTGAAGCCTTGATCGGACATGGGAAGGCGATGCGGTTGGATGAAATGGAAAAGCGCGGCCCGGGCGGGCGCGCCGGCCCGGACATTATGCGCTTTTTTGCCGTGGGGCCGCGGTTCAGGCCGGTAGCCGCTGGCGCACGGTTTCGTACAGGCAGACCGCGCTGGCGACGCTGACGTTCAGGCTTTCGACCGAACCCCGCATGGGGATGGACACGAGTTCGTCGCAGGTTTCCCGGGTCAGGCGGCGCATGCCTTCGCCCTCGGCGCCCATCACCCAGGCCATGGGCCGGCGCGCGTCGACCTGGTGCAGGCCGTGCGTGGCGGCGTCGTCCGTGCCCACCAGCCAGACGTCGCGTTCGCGCAGGGCGCGCAGGGTGCGCGCCAGATTGGTGACCATCAGGTAGGGCACGGTGTCGGCCGCGCCGCAGGCCACGCGCTGGACCGTCGTGTTCAGGCCGACGGCGCGGTCCTTCGGGGCGATGACGGCATGCACGCCGGCGGCGTCGGCCGTGCGCAGGCAGGCGCCCAGATTGTGCGGATCGGTCACGCCGTCGAGCACCAGCAGCAGGGCCGGTTCGCCGCGATCTTCCAGCGCGTCCAGCACCTCGTCGACCGACACCGCCAGGGGGCGGGCGCGGGCCAGGGCCACGATGCCCTGGTGGCGCACGCCGTGCGCCAGGCCTTCCAGGCGCTGGGCGTCGGCGGCGTGCCAGCGCACGTTCGCGGCCTCCAGCTGTTCGATGCAGCGCTGCATGCGGGCGTCCTGGCGCGAGGTGTCCAGGTAGACGTCGCGGATGGAGTCCGGGGCGTGGCGCAGGCGCGCCTGCACGGCGTGGAAGCCGGCCAGGATTTGTTGGGATGACATCGTGGACCTATCGGGGATGGACGAGGCGGCGCGCCGCGCGCGGCGGCGGACCGTGACTGGAATTGTAGTGCGGGGGCGCCGCGCCGCGTACCGGCCGCGGGCGGCGGGCCCCCGTCGGCCGGATCAGGACCGCCGCTTGCGCGGGGTTTCCTGGCGCGCGGCGCGCTTGGCCTCGGCGCGGCGCTGGCGGGCCGTGGTGCCGCGCAGGGCGGCGGGCTTGGCGCCGGCGGCCTTCTTGTGCGGGCGCGCGGCGGGGCGGGGCTCGCCCTCGATCTCGGCTTGCAGCGACTTGAAGTCCTCGCCCTTGACCGGGCGGAAGTCGATGCGCCGGGCCTCCAGGTCCACGCGCGACACCTGCACCTGCAGGACGTCCCCCAGCTGATAGCGCAGGCCGGTGCGCTCGCCGCGCAGTTCGTTCAGGGCCTCGTTGTACTGGAAGTAGTCGCCGCCCAGTTCGGAGATGTGCACCAGCCCTTCCACGTAGAGCGTGTCCAGCGTGACGAACACGCCGAAGCTGGTGACGCTGCTGATCCGGCCGCTGAAGACCTCGCCGACGTGTTCGCGCACGAACCAGCATTTCAGCCAGGCCTCGACGTCGCGCGAGGCTTCGTCGGCGCGCCGTTCGCGGGCCGACAGCAGTGCGCCCAGGGCTTCCCAGGCGTCGCGTTCGCGGATCTTCGCGGGCAGGGCGGGATCGGCGGGCTGGCCCGGCAGCACCGGCGGCTGGTAGCGGCGCTGGCGCAGGATGCCCCGGATCACGCGGTGCACCAGCAGATCCGGATAGCGCCGGATGGGCGAGGTGAAGTGCGCGTAGTGCTCGTAGGCCAGGCCGAAGTGGCCGGTCTGCTCGGGGCTGTAGATGGCCTGCTGCATCGAGCGCAGGCACATGGTCTGGATCGACGCGAAGTCCGGCCGCGCGCGGCTGGCCTGGATCAGGCGGGCGTAGTCGGCGGTCGAGGGATCGTCGCCGCCGTCCAGCGTCAGGCCCAGGTGGCGCAGGAATTCGCGCAGCGTCTGCAGCTTGACCGGCGTCGGGCCGTCATGCACGCGGAACAGCGCCTGGGCCTTGTTGCGCACGATGAAGTCCGCCGCGCAGGTGTTGGCCGCCAGCATGCATTCCTCGATCAGGCGGTGGGCGTCGTTGCGCGCGTAGGGTTCGATGCGTTCGATGCGGCCCAGCGGGTTGCAGACGATGCGGGTCTCGACCGTGTCGAAGTCGATGGCGCCGCGCTTGCGCCGGGCCTGCTCGAAGGCCTGGAACAGGTCGTAGGCCGTCTGCACGTGGGGCAGCAGGTCGCCCAGGTTTTGCGCCGCCGGGCCGGTGGGCTGCTGCAGGGCCGCCCAGATGTCGGTGTAGGTGGTGCGGGCGTGGGAATGGATGACGGCTTCGTAGAACTGGTAGGCGGCGACGGTGCCGGCCTTGGCGCCGCCCGCCGGGATCATCATGTCGCACACCATCACCAGGCGGTCCACGTCCGGATTCAGCGAACAGATGCCGTTGGACAGGGCCTCCGGCAGCATGGGGATGACGCGGCGCGGGAAATACACGCTGGTGCCCCGGTCCAGGGCGTCCTCGTCCAGCGCCGAATCGGGCCGCACGTAGTGGCTGACGTCGGCGATGGCCACCAGCAGCCGCCAGCCGGGCCGCGCGCGCTTGGCCGTGCCCAGGTCGGCGGGCATGCAGAACACCGCGTCGTCGAAGTCGCGCGCGTCCTCGCCGTCGATGGTGATGAAGGGCACGTCGCGCAGGTCGACGCGTCCGGCCCGCTCGTCCGCGCGCACGTGGTCGGGGATCGAGGCCAGTTGCCGGCGAGTGGCGTCGGAGAATTCCACTGGCACGTCGAACTTGCGCACGGCGATCTCGATTTCCATGCCGGGATCGTCGATTTCGCCCAGGACCTCGGTGACGCGGCCCAGGGGCTGGATGTGGCTGGCGGGCTGGCGCAGGATCTGCACCGTGACCACCTGACCGGGCTCGGCGCCGCCCGAGTCCTGCGGCGAGATCAGGATGTCGTGCTTGATGCGCTGGTCCTCGGGGGCGACGATGAAGGCGCCGTGCTCCTTCAGGAAGCGGCCGACCAGCTTCAGCGTGCGCCGTTCGAGGACCTCGACGATGGCGCCTTCGGGGCGGCCGCGGAATTCGCCGGCTTCCTTCACCCGCACCCGGTCGCCGTGCAGGACCTTGGCCATTTCGTTGGGCGACAGGAACAGGTCCTGGCCGCCCTCGTCGGGGATCAGGAAGCCGAAGCCGTCCCGATGTCCCTGGACGACGCCGGTGATGAAGTGCGTGTTGTTGCAGATTTGCAACCTTCCCTGGGGGTTGTAGCGCACCTGGCCGTCGCGTTCCATCGCCTTGATGCGGCGGATGAAGCCCGTGGAAAGGGGGATCGTGGCGTGGGTGGCGTCGGCCAGGGCTTCCGGGGAAAGAGGCTTGCCGGCTTTGCGCAGGGTGTCCAGCACCTGTTCGCGGGTGGGGACGTCGGGGTCGAAATCAGAGGGGAGACTGTTCGCTGGCGGGTTGGAAGCGTCGCGGTTATTGTCGTTGTTGGTTCGCTTTTTCAAAGGCTGTTTGCATCCAAAAAAATTGTGTTGTATAGTTCTGTCTTCGCTGAACGACGCGCTAAACAACGCAGCGGATCAGCGAAGACAATAGCATACACGTTATGCTGTGCCCAGGTGGCGGAATTGGTAGACGCGCATGGTTCAGGTCCATGTGCCGCAAGGTGTGGAGGTTCGAGTCCTCTCCTGGGCACCACTTCTCTTGATCGGGAAGTCCAATTCAGTACGATGCACTACCAGGCATCGAAAGCAAAACCCGTATAGACGCTCAGTCTTGCGGGTTTTTTGCTTTTCGGGTTCCGTTGGCGTTTGCCAGGAGAGGACTCGAACAACAATCGTGCGATCATGGTTTTCCTTGAGGGATTTTTCCGGATGAGCGGGCATAGAATCAGCCGGTGTGATCCGAGACGACGGGAGTGTCATGAAAATCAAAAAAACCGAAGCATCCTCTGAGGGGAAAGCAGGGGCCTTGCGTGCGAAATTTCCCGGGCACCCGGAAACTCAGATCGATGACCAGGGCAGGCTGGGCGTGCAGATCACGGCCTGGGTGCCGAACGGCAAAGACGGTTCGGACCAGCACCAGGTCGTGTTGACGGACGGTGACATCGAAAGACTGCTGACGTGCCTTGCGAACCCGCGCGACGCGGAGACCGCGAAAGCCGTCGGCAAGCTCATGAAGGAAAATCTGCGGAACGCGCTGCGGCTGGTTGCGCTTGGATCGGGGACGGCTTTGGCGGACTGACGCGGTCCGTCGTCCTCCGACATCAAAAACCGGCATCGACCAGCGAAACCCGCATGGCCTTCAGGCCTTGCGGGTTTTTTGCGTGTGCGCCGCGCGGGCGAAAGATCCTCATGAAGGAGTACCATCGCAAGCTTGGACGCCAGCCCGGCGGTTGGCGCGAAGGCGGAGTATCCAGAGGACTCATGAACAATTCCACACAGCCACAGATTGCCCTCGTCACCGGGGCTTCCGCGGGCTTCGGCCATGCGATCAGCGAGCGTTTCCTGCGTGACGGTTATCGGGTGATCGCCGCCGCGCGCCGGATGGAACCCCTGCGGGCATTGCGACAGCAGTACGGCGACGCCGTGCTGCCGGTGTCCCTGGACGTCCGCGACGCACAGGCGGTCGCCGCCCTGCGGGATTCCCTGCCGGAAGCCTGGCGCGACATCGACGTGCTGGTCAACAACGCCGGCCTGGCCCTGGGCAAGGAAAAGGCCCACGAGGCCGACTTCCAGGACTGGCGGACCATGATCGACACCAACGTCACCGGCCTGGCGCTGATGACGCACGCCTTCCTGCCGGGCATGGTCGCCAGGAAGCGCGGGCTGGTGATCAACATCGGCTCGGTGGCCGGCAAATATCCCTATCCGGGCGGCAATGTCTACGGCGCCACCAAGGCCTTCGTGGCGCAGTTCAGCCGCAACCTGCGCGCGGATCTGACCGGCACGGGCGTGCGGGTGACGGACGTGCAGCCGGGGCTGGTGGGCGAGACCGAGTTTTCCCTCGTCCGCTACAAGGGCGACCAGGAACGGACGGCGGCGATGTATGCCGGCGCTCATCCGCTGCGTCCGGAAGACATCGCGGAAACGGTCGCCTGGGTGGCGTCCCTGCCGCCGCACGTCAATGTGAACGCGATCGAGGTGATGCCGACCTCGCAATCGTTCGCCGCCTTGACCGTGACCCGGGACGAGTGAACGCCCGGATCCCGGCCGCGGCCATGGCCGGGATCCAGGTGATACTTTGATACATTCATATGCTATTCTGGGGTCCTCCATCATCTGGAGGAGGATCGGGGTGCGACGCTTGGTCACGAACGGGGGTCTCCGCGTCCGGCGATGGGCGGCCTTCATGCGTGGGCTGCTGCCGGCCATGCTCGTCGTGTGCGCATTCGGCGCCACGGCGCGGGCGGCGGATCGGACCCTGGCCTATTTCCCCGTCGGCCCCATCTACGAATACCGCTGGAAAGTCCTCGAACTGGCGCTGGAACACGTCCGGCGCGCCGAAGGCGTCGCGATCGATCTGCGGCCCTTCGACGAGAGCGTCACCCAGAACCGGGCCGTCAATCTGCTGCAGGCCGGGAAGATCGACGTCATCGCGCTGGGCACCAACGATGAACGCGAATCCCGGATGCTGCCGATCAAGATCGACATTTCCCGCGGGACCGTCGGCTACCGGGTCTTCCTGATCTCGGCGTCCGACCAGGACCGGATCGCGCGGATGGACGACGAGGCGTTCAGGACGGAACTGACCTTCGGCCTGAACAGCCAGTGGGCCGATCTGCCCGTCATGCGGGCCAACGGCTACACCGTGCTGACCTCCACCGACTACGAGAGCCTGTTCGGGATGCTGGCCGCGCACCGTTTCGACGCGCTGCCCCGAGGGATCGGCGAGGCGGCGGTCGAACTGGCCGCCCGGCGGGAAACCTATCCCCAGCTGACCATCGAAAAGACCCGCGCCCTGTTCTTTCCGTATCCCATCTATTTCTGGGTGAACCGCAAGGATGCGCAACTGGCCGGGCAGATCGAGCGGGGCTTGCGGGCGGCCCTGGCCGACGGTTCCCTGCGCAAGCTGTTCGTGACCTACCATGCGTCGATGATCGAGAGCCTGGGCCGGAGCCGTCGCAGGGTGATCCGTCTGGACAATCCCCTGCTGCCTCCGGAATCGGCGGAAGTCGACACGAAATGGTGGTGGCGCTGACGCGCGGGCGGCCTGGATGAAGACGGCATCGACCCTGTCCAGGCGCCTGCTGCGGTCCATGCTGCCCTGGTATCTCCTGGCGACCGTCGGCATGGTGGCGGTGCAACTGGGCATCCAGTACATCGGCATCAGCCGGGCGATCGCCGACGATCTGGCTTCGTTGGGCCGCACGGTCGAACCCGCCATGACCAACGCCGTCTGGGAACTCGATCGGGACCAGATGACCCGGGCCCTGGACGGGGTGCGGCAGAACGCGATCGTCTCCGGTGCGCGGATCGAATCGCCGGAAGGCGGCATCCTGGCCGACAGCGGCTGGTCGCGGGAATCCGACGAAGCGTCCGAACCGGTGTTCTTCGTGCGGGGGCAGCAGGGTGATCCGTCTGGACAATCCCCTGCTGCCTCCGGAATCGGCGGAAGTCGACACGAAATGGTGGTGGCGCTGACGCGCGGGCGGCCTGGATGAAGACGGCATCGACCCTGTCCAGGCGCCTGCTGCGGTCCATGCTGCCCTGGTATCTCCTGGCGACCGTCGGCATGGTGGCGGTGCAACTGGGCATCCAGTACATCGGCATCAGCCGGGCGATCGCCGACGATCTGGCTTCGTTGGGCCGCACGGTCGAACCCGCCATGACCAACGCCGTCTGGGAACTCGATCGGGACCAGATGACCCGGGCCCTGGACGGGGTGCGGCAGAACGCGATCGTCTCCGGTGCGCGGATCGAATCGCCGGAAGGCGGCATCCTGGCCGACAGCGGCTGGTCGCGGGAATCCGACGAAGCGTCCGAACCGGTGTTCTTCGTGCGGGGGCAGACGGCTTCCACGCCGCTGCGCCATTCCGTGGCGGGCGGCGGCGCGCAACTGCTGGGAGTGCTGCGGCTCCATACGGAGCCGTCGGTGATCCTGGACCGGCTCAAGTACGGCTTCGGGGTCGCGCTGCTCAATTCCGTCGTCCTCAGCGGCCTCTTGTGGCTGCTCTTCGTCTGGACGATCCGATGCCGCCTGTCGAATACGCTGACGAACGTCGTGTCCGCGGTGAAGAGCTGGCGTTTCGGTGCCGATGGCGCCGAGGCCGAACCGCTGTCCTACCCGTACGCCGACGAGCTGGGCGAACTGGTGGACGCCTTTCGCGAAAGCCGCCTGCGGCTGTCGGCCTCGATGCGGGACCTCGACGCGCTGAACCGCGATCTGGAATCCATCGTCTCGACCCGCACCCGGGAATTGCGGCAGGCCAAGGAAATGGCCGAATCCGCCACGCGCGTGAAGGCCGATTTCCTGGCCACCATGAGCCACGAGATCCGCACACCGATGAACGCCATTCTGGGGATGCTGTACCTGGCGCTCAAGGAAGATGTGCCGGCCACCGCGCGGGACCGCCTGATCAAGGCCCAGTGCGCCGCGCAGTCGCTGCTGGGCATCATCAACGACATCCTGGACTTTTCCAAGCTCGAGGCCGGCAAGCTCGCCGTCGAGCAGGTCGAGTTCGACCTGGAGCTGGTGCTGGAGCGGCTGGTGGACGCGGTCGGCCTGCAGGCGGAGGCCAAGGGCGTCGAGCTGCTGATCCGGCACGATCCGGCCATTCCGACCTTGCTGGTGGGCGATCCGTTGCGTCTCGGGCAAGTGCTGCTCAATCTGTGCGGCAACGCCGTCAAGTTCACCGAGCAGGGCGAGGTCGAACTGGCCCTGCATTGCCTGGATCGGGACGAGGACGGGGTCGGGATCCAGGCCTGCGTGCGCGACACCGGCATTGGCATGACGGCCGACCAGGCCCGGACCCTGTTCCAGAAATTCACCCAAGCCGACCAGTCCACGACGCGCCGCTACGGCGGCACGGGCCTGGGCCTGGCGATCTGCCGCAGCCTGGTGGAATTGATGGGCGGGCGCCTGTGGGTGGAATCCTCCGAGCCGGGGCGGGGTACGACGATGTGCTTCACGATCCGGCTGGACGTGGCGCGGCAGGCGCAGACCCAGCAGCGTCAGTTGCTGGAGCGGATCGGCCCCAGGCTGCGGGGCTGGCGCGTGCTGGTCGTGGACGACAATCCGGTGTCGCTGGAAATCCTGTCCGAGATGCTGCTGTTCTTCCAGCTCGACGTCGGCACCGCCAGCCACGGAGCGCAGGCCCTGACCATGCTCCGGCAGGCCAGCGGCCAGCCGTACGATCTGGTGCTGATGGACTGGCGCATGCCCGGCATGCACGGCGACGAGGTCGCGCGGCGCATCCAGGCCGATGCCTCCATCGCGCATCAGCCGAAGATCGTGATGGTCACCGCCTATGGGACCGAGGACGTCATGCGCCGGGCGACGCAGGCCGGCATGGACGGCTTTCTGATCAAGCCGGTCTCGCCCTCGTCGCTGCTGGACACGGTGCTGTCCGTGCTGGGTCAGGGCCGGCTGCCGGTGCCCGCCGGCATCGACGCCCCCGCGGCGGCCGCGCGGGCGGGGAGCGCCAGCCTGGCCGGCGCCCGGATCCTGCTGGTCGAGGACAACGACATCAACCGCGAGTTTGCGGTGGAACTGCTGCGCGGCGAAGGCGTCTCGGTCGACGAGGCCGTCAATGGACAGGAAGCCGTGGAACGGGTCCAGCGCAAGCACTACGACGCCGTCCTGATGGACATCCAGAT
>CBFGXR010000047.1:0-9640 GCA_965652675.1 uncultured Castellaniella sp. | reverse complement strand
CGATGTTGAAGGCGGCCTGCACCGGGTCCAGCTGGAACTGCGTGCCGGGGACCTTGGCGCCGTTGGGGACGACGGTGCCGGGCACGATGGGGCCCATGAGCTTGCGGCAGGCCGGGTATTCCAGGCCTTCCAGGCCGCAGCCCAGGGTGTCGATGAGGCAGTTGCGGGCGGTTTCGAGCGCCAGCGCGCTGTCGATCCTGTAGTCGAAGACGTAATCGACGATGTCCACCAGGACCTGGTCGGGCTGGGGACGGACGTTGGAAATGGGTGCGGACATGGATGTTCCTGGAAGAAGTGCGGCTTACTTGCGCTTGGACAGGGGGACGAACTTGCGGTCTTCCGGACCGACGTAGTTGGCCGTCGGGCGGATGATCTTGTTGTCGATGCGCTGTTCGATGATGTGCGCCGACCAGCCGGCCGTGCGGGCGATCACGAACAGGGGCGTGAACATGGCGGTGGGCACGCCCATCATGTGATAGGACACGGCCGAGAACCAGTCCAGGTTGGGGAACATCTTCTTGGCGTCCCACATCACGGATTCCAGGCGCTCGGCGATGCCGAACATCTTCATCGAGCCGGCCGATTTGGACAGGCTCTTGGCGACCGCCTTGATGACCTTGTTGCGGGGATCCGAGACCGTGTAGACGGGGTGGCCGAAGCCGATCACGACTTCCTTGGCCTCGACGCGGCGGCGGATGTCGGCCTCGGCCTCGTCCGGATTGTCGTAGCGCTTCTGGATCTCGAAGGCGACCTCGTTGGCGCCGCCGTGCTTCGGGCCGCGCAGCGCACCGATGGCGCCGGTGATGGCCGAATACATGTCCGAGCCCGTGCCGGCGATCACGCGGCCGGTGAAGGTCGAGGCGTTGAATTCGTGTTCCGCGTACAGGATCAGCGAGGTGTGCATCGCGCGGACCCATTCGTCGGACGGAGTCACGCCGTGCAGCAGGTGCAGGAAATGGCCGCCGATGCTGTCGTCTTCGGTCTCGACGCTGATGACGCGGCCGTTGTGGCTGTAGTGGTACCAGTACAGCAGGGCCGAACCCAGGCTGGCCATCAGGCGGTCGGCGATGTCGCGCGCGTCCGGCAGATTGTGGTCGTCCTTTTCGGGCAGCACGCAGCCCAGCACCGAGGCGGCCGTGCGCATCACGTCCATGGGGTGGCTGGCGGCGGGCAGGGCTTCCAGGGCCACCTGGACCTGGGCGGGCAGGCCGCGCAGACGGCGCAGTTTTTCCTTGTAGGCCTTGAGTTCGGCCGGGGTCGGCAGCTTGCCGTGGATCAGCAGGTGGGCGACTTCCTCGAATTCGCAGGTGTCGGCGATGTCCAGGATGTCGTAGCCGCGATAGTGCAGGTCGTTGCCGCTGCGTCCCACCGTGCACAGCGCGGTGTTGCCGGCGACGATGCCCGACAGGGCTACGGACTTCTTGGGCTTGGGGCCCGCGGGTGCGGCGGCGGGCGTTGCGACCTGGGCGGCGGGCGCCTTGGGCGCGGCGGCCTTGCGGGCGGGGGTCTTCTTGACGGAGGAGGGGTTCTTGGTCGCCATCAGCGGTCTCCTTGGATGGGGGGGCGGTTCGGAGGCGGGTCCCGGTCAGGACGCCTTGTTCTTGCCCTGCTGGAACAGGGCGTCGAGCTGCTCTTCGTAGCGGTGGTAGCCGATCCGGTCGTAGAGTTCTTCGCGCGTCTGCATCAGGTCGAGGACCCCGTGCTGGTGGCCGTCGCGGCGGATGGCTTCGTAGACGGTCTCGGCCGCCTTGTTCATGGCGCGGAAGGCCGACAGGGGGTAGAGCACGATGCCCACGCCCGCGCCCTTGAGCTCTTCGACCGTGAACAGCGGCGTCTTGCCGAATTCGGTGATGTTCGCCAGCACGGGGACGCCCAGGCTGCTGGAAAATTTCCGGTAGGTGTCCAGATCGTAGGACGCTTCCGCGAAGATCGCGTCGGCGCCGGCCTCGACGCAGGCGTGCGCGCGTTCCAGGGCCGCGTCCACGCCGCTGACGGCGATCGCGTCGGTGCGCGCGATGATGTAGAAGTCGCTGTCGGTGCGGGCGTCCACGGCGGCCTTCACGCGGTCGGCCATTTCCTCCGTGCCGACGATTTCCTTGCCGGGCCGGTGGCCGCAGCGCTTGGCGCCGACCTGGTCTTCGATGTGGCAGCCGGCAGCGCCGAACTTGACCAGGGATTTGACGGTGCGGGCGATGTTGAAGGCCGACGGGCCGAAGCCGGTGTCGATGTCCACCAGCAGCGGCAGGTCGCAGACGTCGGTGATGCGGCGCACGTCGGTCAGGACGTCGTCGAGCGTGTTGATGCCCAGATCGGGCAGGCCGAGCGAACCGGCGGCCACGCCGCCGCCCGACAGGTAGATGGCCCGGTAGCCGGCGCGTTGGGCCAGCAGGGCGTGATTGGCGTTGATGGCCCCGATGATCTGCAGGGGGGATTCTTCGATCAGCGCCTGGCGCAGCAGGGCGCCGGGAGAGGCGGGACGGGTCATGATGGATGCTCCGGTGGGCCGCCGGCGCCCGGCGTGCCCGGATTTGCGGCAGCATGCGCCCCGGACGGGGGCGTGGTTCCAGTCGACGGCAGGGGCATTCTGGCCGCGCGGGGCCGGCGTGTCTGTCATCGGCTGGACATTCGGCGGCGGGCGCGGCGGCCTGGCCGGCGCGCGCCCGCCGCCGTCGGGCTTACTTCAGCAGGTCGGCGACGCCGTCGCGTTCCTCGAGCAGTTCCTTCAGGGTGAAGTCCATGCGCTCGCGCGAGAAGGCGTCGATTTCCAGGCCGGCGACGCGGGTGTATTCGCCGTTGGCCGTGGTGACCGGCACGCCGTAGATGATGCCTTCGGGGATGCCGTAGGAGCCGTCGGACGGGATGCCCATGGTGACCCACTTGCCGTTGGTGCCCAGCACCCAGTCGTGGATGTGGTCGATGGCGGCGTTGGCGGCCGAGGCGGCCGAGGACAGGCCGCGCGCGGCGATGATGGCCGCGCCGCGCTTGCCCACGGTGGGGATGAAGGTGTCGGCGATCCAGGCGGGGTCGTTGACCAGGGCCTGGGCGGGCTGGCCGCCGATGGTGGCGAAGCGCGTGTCCGGGTACATGGTGGGCGAGTGGTTGCCCCACACGACCAGCTTTTCGATGTCGGCCACGGCCTTGCCGGTCTTGGCGGCGAGCTGCGACAGCGCGCGGTTGTGGTCCAGGCGCAGCATGGCGGTGAAGTTCTTGGCCGGCAGGTCCGGGGCGGACTTCATGGCGATGTAGGCGTTGGTGTTGGCCGGATTGCCGACCACCAGCACCTTGACGTCGCGGCTGGCGACTTCGTTCAGGGCCTTGCCCTGGGCGGTGAAGATCTGGGCGTTGACCTGCAGCAGGTCCTTGCGTTCCATGCCGGGGCCGCGCGGGCGGGCACCGACCAGCAGGGCGACGTCCGCGTCCTTGAAGGCGGTGCGCGGATCGCTGTGGGCGCTCATGCCGGCCAGCAGCGGGAAGGCGCAGTCGTCCAGTTCCATCATCACGCCCTGCAGGGCCTTCTGGGCCTTTTCGTCGGGGATCTCGAGCAGCTGCAGGATGACGGGCTGGTCCTTGCCGAGCATTTCGCCCGAAGCGATGCGGAACAGCAGGGCATAGCCGATCTGGCCGGCGGCGCCGGTGACCGCGACGCGCATGGCGGGTTTGGACATGGTGTTTCTCCGATAAAGTGAGAGGATATCCGGGGGTGTGCGAAATCGCCGAAAAGAGTAGTGTATTCCACCCCCCAGCGTCAAGAGTCTTATATCTTATATAAGACAGAAGAGTATTAGACATCCGGCCCCGGAAGTGCGAAAATGCGCCGTCTCATCCTGTAGCATGGCCGCACGGCAGCATCCCTGACCGACATGTCCGACTCCCCCCCGATCGATCGCCCGCAGACGCCGAGCCGCGCGCCCCACAGCGCCGCGTTCAGCCCGCTGTACCAGCAGATCAAGGGCCTGATCCTGCAGGGCCTGGACCGGGGCGAATGGAAGCCCGGCGAATCGATTCCCAGCGAACTCGAACTGGCCGCCCGGTTCCAGGTCAGCCAGGGCACCGTGCGCAAGGCCATCGACGAACTGGCGGCCGAAAACCTGCTGATCCGCCGCCAGGGCAAGGGCACCTTCGTGGCCACGCACAACGAAGCCAAGGTGCGCTACCGCTTCCTGCGGCTGACGCCCGACGAGGCCCGTCCCGCCGTGTCCAGCAGCCAGATCCTGGACTGCCGCCGTACCAAGGCCTCGGCCGAGATCGCCGCCGCCCTGGACCTGCGCGCCGGGGACGCGGTCGTGAACATGCGCCGCGCGCTGTCCTTCGACGACGTGCCCACCATCCTGGACGACATCTGGCTGCCGGGCAGCGTCTTCAAGGGCCTGACCCTGGAATCGCTGCTGCGCTACCGGGGGCCGGTGTATGCCCTGTTCGAGACCGAATTCGGCGTCAGCATGGTGCGCGCCGAGGAAAAGATCCGCGCCGTGGCCGCGACCGACGTCCAGGCCGAACTGCTGCGGATCCAGCCCGGCAGCCCGCTGCTGCAGGTCGAGCGCATCGCCTACACCTACGGCGACCGCCCCATGGAATTGCGCCGGGGCCATTACGTCACGGAGCGCTACCATTACCGCAACAGTTTGAATTGACTCGCGGATAGGCGAAAATGCCGGGTGAGTCAAAAGTTTCTTCCATCTTCCAACTACGAGGCCATCATGTCTGAATCAGCCACAAAGCCGCGCCCGCAGTTCCGTAACCTGGGGTTGAGCGACCTCATGAGTTACCGGCTGCCCCCGGCTGCCAAAGCATCCATCATGCATCGGGTCAGCGGCGCGCTGCTGTTCCTGGCGCTGCCGCTGGTGATCGTGCCGCTGTTCGCGCAAAGCGTCCAGTCGCCCGAAACCTTCGCCGCCATGAAGGAATGGGTGGCGAATCCGGTCTGTAAGATCGTTCTGCTGGTGCTGATGTGGGGCTACTTCCACCATTTCTGCGCCGGCATCCGCTACCTGACGCTGGACCTGCACGTCGGCAATGCGCGCGAACCCTCGCAGCGCTCCGGCGCCCTGGTGATCGGCGTGGCCCTGGCCCTGACCGTGGTCTTCGGCCTGAAACTCTTTGGAGCATGGTAATGGTTCAAGAACGCATCGGCCGCAAGCGCCTGGTCGTGGGCGCGCACTACGGCACCCGCGATTTCATCGTCCAGCGCGCCACCGCCGTCATCATGGCGGTCTATACCCTGGTCCTGGTCCTGTACGCGGTCCTGGGACCCAGCCTGGATTTCGAATCCTGGCGCGCCTTCTTCGCCTTCACCGTCGGCACGCTGCCGGTCGGGCAACTGCTGGCCACGCTGGCCTTCCTGTCGCTCGCCTGGCACGCCTGGATCGGCGTGCGCGACATCTGGATGGATTACGTTCATTCCGACGGCCTGCGCCTGTTCCTGCAGGTCCTGACGATCCTGTGGCTGGTCGCTGCGGTGGTCTTCTTCGGTCAAATTCTCTGGAGTCTCTAACGTGGCCGCTGTCAATAAATCCCTTCCGCGCCGCCAGTTCGATGTGGTGGTCGTCGGCGCCGGCGGAGCCGGCCTGCGTTGCGCGCTGCAACTGGCCCAGGCGGGCCTGTCCGTGGCCGTGCTGTCCAAGGTCTTCCCCACGCGCTCGCACACCGTGGCCGCCCAGGGCGGCGTCAGCGCCTCGCTGGGCAACATGAGCGAGGACCACTGGCAATGGCACATGTACGACACCGTCAAGGGCTCCGACTGGCTCGGCGACCAGGACGCGATCGAATTCATGGTCCGCGAGGCGCCCAACGCCGTCTACGAGCTCGAACACTTCGGCATGCCCTTTGACCGCAACCCGGACGGCACCATCTACCAGCGCCCGTTCGGCGGCCATACGTCCCACTTCGGTGAAAAGCCCGTCCAGCGCGCCTGTGCCGCGGCCGACCGCACCGGTCACGCGATGCTGCACACGCTCTACCAGCGCAACGTCGCCGCCCGCACGCAGTTCTTCGTCGAATGGATGGCGCTCGACCTGCTGCGCAACAACGACGGCGACGTGCTGGGCGTGACCGCGATGGAAATGGAAACCGGCGAAATCTACGTCCTGGAAGCCAAGCACACCGTGCTGGCCACCGGCGGCGCCGGCCGGATCTGGGCCGCGACCACCAACGCCTTCATCAACACCGGCGACGGCCTGGGCATGGCCGCGCGCGCGGGCATCCCGCTGCAGGACATGGAATTCTGGCAATTCCACCCCACCGGCGTGGCCGGCGCGGGCGTGCTCATCACCGAGGGCGTGCGCGGCGAAGGCGGCTTCCTGCTGAACAAGGACGGCGAGCGCTTCATGGAACGCTACGCGCCCCAACTGAAGGACCTGGCCCCGCGCGACTTCGTGTCGCGCTCGATGGACCAGGAAATCAAGGAAGGCCGCGGCTGCGGCGACGGCAGCTACGTGCTGCTGAAGCTCGACCACCTGGGCGCGGAAACCATCACCAAGCGCCTGCCCTCGATCCGCGAGATCGCCATCAAGTTCGCCAACATCGACCCGATCAAGGACCCGATCCCCGTCGTGCCGACGATCCACTACCAGATGGGCGGCATCCCGGCCAACTATCACGGCCAGGTGGTCACCCGCGTCAACGGCCAGGAAAAGATCGTCAACGGCCTGTACGCGATCGGCGAATGCGCGGCGACCTCGGTGCACGGCGCCAACCGCCTGGGCACCAATTCCCTGCTGGACCTGATCGTGTTCGGCCGTTCGGCGGGCAACTTCATCGTGTCCCAGCATCCGGAACGCGAGCACAGCCACAAGCCCCTGCCGGACACCGACATCGACGCCTCCCTGGATCGCGTCAACCGTCTGGAAACCCGCACCTCGGGCGAAAAGGCCCAGGACGTGGCCAACAAGATGCGCGTGGCCATGCAGGCCCATTGCGGCGTGTTCCGCAAGCTCGAACTGCTCCAGGAAGGCGCTAAGGCCATCGAGGACCTGGTGCCCGAAGTCCAGGACATCTACTTCGCCGACAAGTCCAAGGTCTTCAACACCGCCCGCATCGAGGCCCTGGAAGTCGCCAACATGATCGAGGTCGCCCGCGCCACCACGAAGTCGGCGGCCAACCGTCTGGAATCGCGCGGCGCCCATGCGCTCGAGGAATACCCGGAACGCGACGACGTGAACTGGCTCAAGCACACCCTGTGGTTCGCCGAGGACGACCGCCTCGAATACACCCCGGTGCGCATGCAGCCCCTGACCGTGGACAGCATCCCGCCCAAGCCGCGCACCTTCTAATCTGGATATCGTCATGAGTCAAAAACGCATCGTGAAATTCGAGATCTACCGCTACGATCCGGACAAGGACGAACGGCCGTACATGCAGAAATTCGAGGTCGAGCTGCAGCCGACCGACAAGATGCTGCTGGACGCGATCCTGCGCATCAAGAACGAGCTCGACGACAGCCTGGCCCTGCGCCGGTCCTGCCGCGAGGGCGTGTGCGGGTCCGACGCCATGAACATCAACGGCAAGAACGGCCTGGCCTGCACCACCAACCTGCTCGAACTCAAGGAACCCATCGTCCTCAAGCCGCTGCCCGGCCTGCCCGTGGTGCGCGACCTGATCGTGGACATGACCTTCTTCTTCGACCAGTACCATTCGATCAAGCCCTACCTGATCAACGACACGCCGCCGCCCGAAAAGGAACGCCTGCAGTCGCCCGAACAGCGCGAGGAACTCGACGGCCTGTACGAGTGCATCCTGTGCGGTTCCTGCTCGACCGCCTGTCCGTCCTTCTGGTGGAATCCGGACAAGTTCGTCGGCCCGGCCGGCCTGCTCCAGGCCTACCGCTTCATCGCCGATTCGCGCGACGAGGCCACCGGCGAACGTCTGGACAACCTGGAAGATCCCTACCGTCTGTTCCGCTGCCACACGATCATGAACTGCACGGACGTCTGCCCCAAGGGGCTGAATCCGTCGGCCGCGATCGGCAAGATCAAGGAAATGCTCGTGCGCCGCACGGTCTAGGATCCGGACATGTCAGGCGACCTGTCCGTTCTGGATCGCGCCCGCCTTCGCTGGCGGGCGCGGCGCGGCCTGCTCGAGAACGATCTCATCATCACGCGCTTCCTGGACGCCCACGAAGCGCGGCTGACCGAGACCGACGTGCGGGCCCTGACGCAGCTTTTCGAAATGGGCGACAACGAATTGCTCGACGTCCTGCTGGGACGCGCGGACCTGTCGGGGGTCTACGACGATCCCGACATCCGCCGGCTCGTCGAGCAGATGAAAGCGCTGTAACTTAAAGGAAGATCCACATGCAGCTATCCGATAAAAAAGCCACGCTATCGTTCTCCGACGGCAGCCCCTCGGTCGAGTTCCCCGTCTACCAGGGCACGGTCGGCCCGGACGTGATCGACATCCGCAAGCTCTACGGCCAGACCGGGATGTTCACCTACGACCCCGGCTTCATGGCGACGGCTTCCTGCGAATCCGCCATCACCTACATCGACGGCGACAAGGGCCAGCTGCTGTATCGCGGCTACCCGATCGACCAGTTGGCGACGAACTGCGATTTCCTGTCGATCTGCTACCTGATCATGAACGGCGAGCTGCCCGATGACCAGCAGAAGCGGGATTTCGACGATCTGGTCACGCACCACACCCTGGTGCACGAGCAGATGCACAATTTCATGCAGGGCTTCCGCCGCGACGCGCACCCGATGGCGGTGCTGACGGGCCTGGTGGGCGCGCTGTCGGCCTTCTACCACGACTCCACGGACATCACCAACCCGCACCACCGCGAAGTCTCCGCGATCCGCCTGATCGCCAAGATGCCGACCCTGGTCGCCATGGCGTACAAGCATTCCCTGGGCCAGCCCATCATCTACCCGCAGAACGACCTGTCCTACACGGGCAACTTCCTGCGCATGATGTTCGCCACGCCCTGCGACGAATACAAGGTCAACGACGTGGTGGAACGCGCGCTGGACCGCATCTTCATCCTGCACGCCGACCACGAACAGAACGCCTCCACCTCCACGGTGCGTCTGTGCGGTTCCTCGGGCACCAACCCGTTCGCCGCCATCGCGGCCGGCGTGGCCTGCCTGTGGGGCCCGGCGCACGGCGGCGCCAACGAAGCCTGCCTGAACATGCTCGAAAGCATCCAGGCCCAGGGCGGCGTGGCCAAGGTCGGCGAGTTCATGGAACAGGTCAAGGACAAGAATTCGGGCGTGCGCCTGATGGGCTTCGGCCACCGGGTCTACAAGAACTACGATCCGCGCGCCAAGCTGATGCAGGAAACCTGCCGCGAAGTCCTGGATTCCCTGGGCCTGCACAACGACCCGCTGTTCAAGCTGGCCATGGAAGTCGAACGCATCGCCCTGGAAGACCCGTACTTCGTGGAACGCAAGCTCTACCCGAACGTGGACTTCTATTCGGGCATCGTGCAGCGCGCCATCGGCATCCCGACCTCGCTGTTCACGGCGATCTTCGCCCTGGCCCGCACGGTGGGCTGGATCGCCCAGTGGAACGAAATGCTGTCCGATCCCAACTACAAGATCGGTCGCCCGCGCCAGCTGTACACCGGCGCCGCGGTGCGCGACGTGAAGTAATCCTGCTGATCATGCCCAACCTGGACGCCGGCAACATCACCTACAACATGCTGAAG
>CBFGXR010000046.1:0-9664 GCA_965652675.1 uncultured Castellaniella sp. | reverse complement strand
GGTGCCGGACAGCAGCCAGTCTGCGCCCGGGGAAGGCATTTCCGTTGGCGGCCAGGGGATGGCGGCGCTGGGTGTGTCGGGCCTGCTTCACCTGTTTGTCGGCTGTAACGCAGAGGACATCGTAGAGCGCGTATCGCTGCGGTTTTATAAAGATCGCGATGATCTTGTGCACATGCAGGCCATGGCGCACGAACTGGATGCGCGCTATCGCGTGGTCCAGACACAGGTCCCGGCCGATAGGGTGAAAGATGGCGAGGGGCTGTTTGGCGCCTGGCGGGCGGACAACGCCGTCATCCGCATGACGTACCATGCCATGGACCGCAGTTTCTGGCTGGAATATGTCGATCCCTGCACCCGGGCTTATCTGGATCAGTGGATGCGGCGCCGGGGGGATGAAACCCCGGAAGAATCTCAGCGGATCGATGAGGCGGCCGACGCCGCGCAGGCGGCCTGCCTGCGTGCCCGCCAATCCCCCACAGGTTAGAACGCCATGCAGACCACCGCCCCGCCCCCTGTGCCACAGATGTCCCGCCAAGTCGTCCGTCGCTTGATCAGCGGTTGGCTGCTGCGGCACACGTTCATCGATTGGCTGCTGCTGACCAAGATCTGGTGGATATTCTGGGGCATGGGCGGATTGCTGGTTTGGCTGTTTTTCTGCGTGGTGGCGGGCTATCTGGACCCGAACGATGGCACGACCGGGGTTTGGTTGTTTGGTTTGATGACATCCGCCTCGTGGCTGGTGTTGATCGCGCTGTTTTTTTGCCGGGCGTTGTGCCGACGGCTGGCGGTACCCGATGCCCTGCTGCGGATGGTGTTGGATGCGCCAGTCGACGTGGTCCCCGAGGCGGATCGCATCCGGCTGCGGCAGTTGGTCGGGCAGCAAGGCCCATTGGCGTATGCGGCCTTGTTTCGGTGGTGCGGCAAGCAGCATACGGCCGTGTAAAAACGGCTTTGTCGTGGGGTTGTTCGACGGCGGGCGGCTGTGCTGCTTCTCATGTGCGCGTAGCCGAAGGCGCGGGGGTTGTCCCCCGTTCGGTACGCGGTACGTGATGTATCGGAGCCGCCGTGGTACGGACAGTGCGTGGGTCTGGTGCCGCTTGCCAGACGCATCTGATGATGGAATCACGAGGGCCCGCGCAGACTCATCTGATATTGGATAAGACCCGGATTTTATTTTATGGCGTAAATCCGTCAGAATAACGTCTTTTGCAAGAAGCATCCCCGCAGCTCGCTTGCGGATCGAGTGCCCTGAGGATCACGCTGTGTCACCCACCATCGAATTGGCGGACCCAATTTTCGAGACCGGCCCGGTCGTTACGACGCCCTCTTGCGTCGAATGGGCGTTCCACGCCGATGAATGGCGTCTCCGGATCGAGGCCCACGCGCCCGGCGTGTTCCGGCTGCGCTGCGGGCCGCGCGCCTGGCTGGAACCCGGCAAGCCGACACTGCGCGCGCAGCGCCAGGCCGACATGCTGCTGGCCCGTCAGGAGCCCGTCGGGGAAATGGAATGCCAGGCCCTGGAATCGGGCGTCTGGCGCCTGACCCAGGGCGAGGCCGATCTGGAGATCGGCGGCGGCCCCGACGCCGGCTTGCGGCTGTCCCGGGGCGGCCAGTGCGTGGCCCGCGCCCGCCTGCCGCTTCAGCCATCCGGCGAGGACGACGACGGTCTCTGGTCGCTGATCTGGTCGCTGGAACCGGACGAAGGCCTGTATGGCCTGGGCGAATCCCGGGACGGCCTGGATCGCCGGGGCGCGCATCTGACGTCCGACGCGCCGGCGGACCGCTGCCTGCCCCTGGCCTGGAGCCCGCGCGGCTGGGGCGCGCACTTCAATACGCTGGATCGTGTGGCACACGACCTGCGCGCCGACGGCGTCTATGCCGCCCAGGCGCGGGGCGCCGGGCTGGACCTGTTCCTGTTCGTCGGCGATCCGTCTGAAATCCTCAACCAGTACACGGCGCTCACCGGCCGCGCCGGCCAGCCCAATCTCTGGCCCATGGGCGTCTGGCTGGACCAGGCGCCGGGCCAGTCCGCCGACACCAGCCTGCAGCAGATCCGCAGCCTGCGCGGCCAGGGCATGGCGCTCGATGCGCTGCTGCTGGCCGATCCGGCCATCCTGGGCTTCCAGGCCGACAAGCCCGTCTTCGAATGGTCGGACCGCATCTCCGACTGGCGCGGTTTCGCGGCGGCGGCGTCCGCGCTCGACATCCATCTGGCGGGCGCCTGCATTCCCGGCGTGCTGCAGGGCACGCCGCTGTTCGAAGAATGGGAAGACCGGGGCTGGCTGCTGTGCGACGCCGAAGGCGATCCCTGGGTCTGTCCCGGCACGCCGGCCTCCGGCGGCCGGCCGTTCGGGCTGCTGGATCTGACGCACCGGGACGCGGCCCGCCTGTGGACCGAACGTCATCTGCTGGCCGTGGAAGAAGGCCTGGGCGCGCCCGCTTGCCAGGCGCAGTTCGCCCTGCCCGACGGCGCCGAGGCCCGGGGCGGAGAAACCGGCGCGGTGCTGCGCACGGCCTATCCTCATCTGGCGCGCCGCGCCTTGTTCGACGCGGTCGCCGGCCCGCGCACGCCCCAGGAAGGCGTCATGCTCAGCCGCGACCTGTTTCCCGGGGTGCAGCGTTTCGCCTGGCAGCAAGGGCCGTCCGTGGACAATGACTGGGACGGCTATGCGGCCAGCCTGCGGGCCGCCCTGTCGGTCGGCAACAGCGGCGTGGCGGTGCAGACCCATCGCCTGGGCAATGCCGAACGGCCCGCCGGCGCCATGACGGCCGAACTTTACCTGCGCTGGCTGGCGATGGGTGTGTTTTCCGCCAATTTCAGCTTCCAGGGGCTGCCGGCGCTGATGCCGGACGCCTTCGACGCCGATGCGCGCGCCCTGGTCGCGCACTGGCTGCAATGGCGCTACCGGCTGCTGCCCTATGTGGCCGGCATCATCGACGACGCCGTGCGCACCGGCCTGCCGGTGCAGCGGTCCATGGCCCAGGCCTATCCCGCCGACGCCGACGCGCACGTCTGGGACACGCAATACCTGCTCGGGCCCGCGCTGCTGGTGGCGCCCGTCATGCGGCCCGGCGGGGTGTCGGAAGTCTATCTGCCCAAGGGCGACGCCTGGTGGGATCTGAACACGGGCTGGCGCTACGAAGGCGGCACCCGCTGGACGGTGCGCCCGGGTCTGGACACGCTGCCGGTGTTCGGCCGCGAGGGGCACATGCTGTGCCTGGGGCCGGCGGCCCAGCATACCGGCGAAATCAATTCGGCCCGGATCCTGGAAGAAGTCTGGATGTTCGGCATGCCGGAACACAACCCGGTGGTCATGCGCAACAAGATCCGCGTCATGCAGATGCAGGGATCCAGCTACATCAAGGGCCTGGAAGGCCTGCGCATCCTGCCGTCCGAAGGCCTGGAGGTCAAACGCCGGGGCGCCGAGGTCAGGATTTCCAGGGCACGTTGATACACAGGCCCGGATCAAAGTCCGGGTTTTCGTTCGTGCCGTCGCGGCAGTAGCCGCGCGGATTGCAGACGACGCGGGCGCCGTACACCGAATAGTCGAAGCTGTCGTGCGTGTGGCCGTGGATCCAGAGATCGGCCCGGCCGAGCAGGCTGGCGCATTCGGACACGAAACCCGCGCTGATCAGGGATTCGGCGAAGCGCGGATGCACGCTGCGCATGTTGGGCGCGTGATGGGTGATGACCACCGTCGGCCCCGGGTGGGGCGTGTCCAGCTGGGCGTCCAGCCAGTCGTATTGTTCACGGAACAGCGCGGCGGCGTCCCGGGGCGTGAAGCGCGAGCCGTCACCGTTGCCGATGACCTGGAAGTCGCGCATGAATTCCGCCGTGCGTTCCATGGCCAGGTCGCGCAATTCGGCTCCGAACAGTTCGAAATCCGTCCACAGGGTGGCGCCCAGGAAGCGCACGCCCCCGATCACCACGGCCCGCTGGTCCAGCAGCTGGATGTCATGGGCATGCGCCTGATCGGCCAGTTCCGCGCGCACGGC
Source organism: uncultured Castellaniella sp. (assembly GCA_965652675.1). Lineage (GTDB taxonomy): Bacteria > Pseudomonadota > Gammaproteobacteria > Burkholderiales > Burkholderiaceae_B > Castellaniella. Next base: position 5,668 of record CBFGXR010000046.1, on the reverse strand, counting down.
GGGGATGGTGCCGCCGTAGAACTCGTGGTTGCCCGGCACGTACAGCACGGGGCGGGGGATCCTGCCGGCCCAGTCCATCGCCGCGCGGGGCCGGGCGATGTCGCCGGCGAGGATGGTGATGTCCGCCTCGATTTCGGGCAGTTCCAGGCCCTGCAGGCTGAGATGCAGGTCGGACAGAATGTGCAGCCGCAGGGGTGAGCGGTCGGTCGGATCGGGCATGAGGGTTTCTCGGGGTCTCCGGGTCCTGGTTTCCTGATGCTTGACGCTGTATGGATGCGATGTCAAAATATAAGGCTTCGTGGGTCGTTAGCTCAGTCGGTAGAGCACCGGACTTTTAATCCGTTGGTCGCGCGTTCGAGCCGCGCACGACCCACCAGAATTTTCCTTGCGGATCAAGCAACTGGCGCCTCCTTCCCGGGAGGCGTCTGTTTTTGTCGCGGCCGGTTCGCCGGGATCTCGGCGTAATACGCGAGGCAAGTGGGGTCATTGTGCGACCAGCCTCCGGGGATGTGTATCCGTACTTCCGCGCATATCCCCGCCCGGGGCCGTTGCCGACTCTGCCGGCGGCGCCTCGCGGCGCGCGTGCCGTGCCGTTTGATCATTATTTTCAGTAATATGCTATCGGAATAATCCACCAAATCGGCATGGTAAATTCCTGTTTCGCATCCCGTTGATCCGGGATCGCGCCATTTAAGCGACTCCGTATCTTGATCGATCTCGAGAACATCCGTAAGACGTACGAATCCGCCGGCCGGGCGGTGAACGCACTCGTCGACGTCAACCTGAACATCCGCGAAGGCGAGGTCTTCGGCATCATCGGGCGTTCGGGCGCGGGCAAGAGCACCCTGATCCGCATGCTCAACCTGCTGGAACGTCCCAGCGAAGGCAGCGTGCGGGTGGACGGCCGCGACATCACGGCGTTTTCCGACGCCCAGCTGCGCGAATACCGGCGCTCGGTGGGCATGGTGTTCCAGCACTTCAATCTGCTGCGCTCGCGCACGGTGATGGACAACGTCTGCTTTCCGCTGCGCCTGTCGGGCATGCCGCGCGAGGCCCGCGAGGCCCGCGCCCGCGAGGTCCTGAACCTGGTCGGCCTGGCCGATCAGGCGCACAAATATCCGGGGCAGCTGTCCGGCGGCCAGCAGCAGCGCGTGGGCATCGCCCGCGCGCTCGCCAGCAAGCCGCGCCTGCTGCTGTGCGACGAAGCGACTTCGGCGCTGGATCCGGAGACCACCCAATCCATCCTGCGCCTGCTGGGCGACATCAACCGGCGCCTGGGGCTGACCATCGTGCTGATCACGCACGGCATGGACGTGATCCGCGCGGTCTGCGACCGGGTGGCGGTGATCGAGGGCGGGCGCATCGTCGAGGCCGGCCAGGTGCTGGAGGTCTTCCTGCATCCCCGGCACGACGCGACCCGGGCGCTGCTGTCCGAGAGCGGCCTGGATGGCGGCGAGGGTTGGCGGACCCTGGCGCAGGGCGTGCCGGGCCGCCTGCTGCGCCTGAGCTTCCGGGGCGACAACACGGCCAGCCCGCTGCTCAGCCGCCTGAGCCGCGACCTGGGCCTGGATCTGAGCATTCTGCAAGGCTCCGTGGGGCGGATCAAGGATACGCCCTATGGCCAGCTGGTCGTGGCGGCCGAAGGGACCGCGGCCGGCCTGGAAGGACTCGTCCCCGCGCTGGACGCGGCGGGCGTCGATTACGAGGTGTTGCGGCCATGATGGCGAACGTGGATTGGTGGATGATCGGCGAAGCCACGATCGACACCCTGCTGATGACGGGCTTTTCCCTGCTGTTCACCGTGCTGATCGGGCTGCCGGTGGGCGTGCTGCTGTTCCTGTCCAGCCCGGGACAGGCCATGGACAATCGCGCCGTCTACCAGACGGTCGCCTTCGTGGTGAATGTGCTGCGCTCGGTGCCGTTCCTGATCCTGCTGATCGTGATGATCCCGTTTTCCCGCCTGGTGGTGGGCACGGCGCTGGGGGTCCAGGGCTCGATTCCGCCGCTGGTGGCCAGCGCGGCGCCGTTCTTCGCCCGGCTGGTCGAGAACGTGCTGCGCGAACTGGATCCGGGGGTGAACGAGGCCTGCCGCGCCATGGGCGCGACGTCCCGCCAGACGGTGCTGTGGGCGCTGCTGCCGGAGGCCACCACCGGCATCCTGGCGGCGATCGTGGTCACGGCCATCACCCTGGTCGGCTATTCCGCCATGTCCGGCGTGATCGGCGGCGGCGGCCTGGGCGACCTGGCGGTGCGCTACGGCTACCAGCGCTACCAGGGCGACGTCATGGCCGTCACGGTCGTGATCCTGGTGATCATGGTTCAGGTTTTTCAAGTGTCTGGCGACCGCTGGGTGGCCAGGCTCAACAGACGGTAAATCCTCGCTTCAGGAGATCTCTCATGTTCAAGAAAATCGCGCCGGTCCTGGCGCTGGCATTGCCCCTGGCCTTCGCCGTCCCGGCGCAGGCGGCCAAGCTGTCCGTGGCGGCCACCCCCGTGCCGCACGCCGAACTGCTGGAATTCGTCAAGCCCGACCTGGCCAAGGAAGGCGTGGACCTGGACATCAAGGTCTTCACCGACTACGTCCAGCCGAACCTGCAGGTCTCCGACAAGCAGATCGATGCCAACTTCTTCCAGCACCAGCCCTACCTGGATTCCTTCAACAAGGAACACGGCACCAAGCTGGTGTCGGTCGGCCTGGTCCACGTCGAGCCCTTCGGCGCCTACTCGCAGAAGATCAAGGACATCAAGGACCTGAAGGACGGCGCCCAGGTCGCCATCCCGAACGATCCCTCGAACGGCGCCCGCGCCCTGCTGCTGCTGCAGAAGCAAGGCCTGATCAAGCTGAAGGACCCGACCAACATCCTGGCGACCGCCCGCGACGTGTCGGAAAACCCCAAGCACCTGAAGTTCCGCGAACTGGAAGCCGCCACGCTGCCGCGCGTGCTGCCCGACGTGGACGTGGCCCTGATCAACACCAACTACGCGCTGGAAGCCGGCCTGAACCCGGTGAAGGACGCCCTGTTCATCGAGGACAAGGATTCCCCCTACGCCAACCTGGTGGTGACCCGCGCCGACCGCAAGGACGATCCCGCGATCCGCAAGCTGGTCGACGCCCTGCACACCGCCAAGGTCCGCGACTACATCCTGCAGCACTACAAGGGCGCCATCGTTCCCGCGTTCTGAGGCGGCCAGCCTGATTTCCGCCTCGCATCGTGAGGCGGGGGAATATCCTCGGGATTCTTAGGGGATTTCCCCGAAATCGCGGCCCGTGCCCGTGATTCCAGGCCTTCTGGCCGCGGGAATCACGGGCATTTCAGTTAACATGGGCGGGAACGCGGCGACTGGCCGCAGCGATGAATCCCACAAGGAGCTCCACATGATGCTGTCCAAGACCCTCAAGGCCGCCCTGGCGGGGCTGGCCCTCGCCATGGCCCTGCCGATGACCCAGGCTTCCGCCAAGGACCTGATCGTCGCCACCGACACGGCCTTCGTGCCCTTCGAGTTCAAGCAGAACGGCAAGTACACCGGCTTCGACGTCCAGCTGTGGGAAGCCATCGCCAAGCAGGCCGGCCTGAAATACAAGCTGCAGCCGATGGACTTCAACGGCATCATCCCGGGCCTGCAGACGCGCAACGTGGACGTGGCCCTGGCCGGGATCACCATCCGCGAGGACCGCGCCAAGGTCATCGACTTCTCCGAGCCCTACTATGAGTCCGGCCTGGCCATCCTGGTCGCCAGCGACAGCCCCATCCAGACCGCGAAAGACCTGGAAGGCAAGACGGTGGCCGTGAAGATCGGCACCGCCACGGTGGACTACATGAAGGCCAACGTGCCCTCGGCCAAGCTCAAGCTCTTCCCGAACATCGACAACGCCTTCCTGGAACTGGCCACGGGCCGCGTGGACGCCGTCGTGCATGACACGCCCAACGTCCAGTACTACGCCAAGACCGCCGGCAACGGCAAGGTCAAGGTCGTCGGTTCGCTCAAGAGCGGCGACTTCTACGGCATCGCCTTCCCCAAGGGCAGCGAGCTGGTGGCCGTCGTCAACAAGGCCCTGTCCGAACTGAAGGCCAACGGCACCTACGACAAGTTGTACGAAACCTGGTTCGGCAAGAAAGCCAGCGCCGTGAACTGAGCGCGGGCGATCGATCCGACGGCGGCGGCCGGATGCATGCGTCCGTCCGCCGTTTTTTCATCGTTGATGGGGAAAGACCGTGACTTTTGAATGGTCCGCCATATGGGCCGCCTGGCCCGACCTGATGGCTGGTTCGTGGATGACGATCCAGATCACCCTGCTGGGCCTGATCGGCGGCACGATCATCGGCGCCCTGTCCGGGGTCGTGGTGACGTACGTGCCGGTGCCCGTGACGCGCCGTTCCCTGGCCTGGGGCGTGGTGGTCCTCGTGGCCGCCGTGATCCTGCTGCGGCTGGCGGCCTGGCTGGGCGCCGGCCCGCTGGCCGGGGTGCCCGATGGGGCCTGGTGGGTCCTGCGGCTGGCGGTGCTGGCCCTGCTGGTCTGGCGCTTTCTGCCCTGGATTCCGCTGGTGCTGTCCTTCCTGGCCCAGGTCTACATCCTGGTGATCCGGGGTACGCCGATCGTGGTCCAGGTGATGTTCATCTATTTCGCGCTGCCGCTGCTGGTCAGCTTGCGCATCGACGGCTTCACGGCCGCGACCGTGACGCTGATGATCAATTCGGGCGCCTACATCGCCGAGATCGTGCGCGCCGGCCTGCTCTCGGTGCCCAAGGGCCTGTACGAGGCCGGCCAGGCCATGGGCCTGCCGTTCCACAAGATCCTGGCCCGCATCATCGGGCCGGTGGCCTTGCGGCGCATGATCCCCACCATGGGCAACCAGTGCATCATCAGCCTCAAGGACTCGTCCCTGTTCATCGTGATCGGGGTGGCCGAACTGACCCGCCAGGGCCAGGAAATCATCGCCGGCAACTTCCGCGCCGTGGAAATCTGGGGCGCGGTGGCGGTGATCTACCTGTTCATGACGGGCTGCATCGCGCTGGCGCTGAAATACATCGAACACAGGACGCGCATCGTATGAGCATCGTCGAATTCAAGAACGTCACCAAGCGCTTCGGCGACAACGTCGTGCTCGACGGCATCGACCTGAGCATCGACGCGGGCGAGGTCGTGGTCGTGGTCGGACCGTCGGGGTCGGGCAAATCCACCTTCCTGCGCTGCATCAACGTGCTGGAGACCATCCAGGGCGGGGACATCGTCGTCAACGGCCAGAGCGTCCTGGGCAGTCCCGCCCAGGTGCGCGAACTGCGCCGCGAGGCCGGCATGGTGTTCCAGCAGTTCAATCTGTTTCCCCAGCTGACGGCGCTGGAAAACGTGATGTTCGGCCCCCTCCATACCCGGGGCACGCCCCGGGACCAGGCCCGCGCGCAGGCCCAGGAACTGCTGGCCAAGGTCGGGCTGGCCGAGCGCGCACTCGTGCTGCTGCTGCTGAACGCCGTGCCCAACAACTACAAATGGGCCTTCGCCGAACAGCAGCCCTCCGCAGCCGCACCCTATTACGTGCGGCGCGTCGAAAGCTACATCCGCGAGCATGCGCGCGAGCCCATCACCACCGACGACCTGGTGACGGTGGGCGGCGTCAGCGCCCGCTCGATCTACCATGGCTTCCGGCGTTTCCGCTCGACCACGCCGATG
>CBFGXR010000045.1:0-9747 GCA_965652675.1 uncultured Castellaniella sp. | reverse complement strand
TGTGGTCGAACAGTTCGCGGGCGTTTTCCTCGTACAGGACGACGTCCTGGTGCTGCTTGCGGGCGTCGCGGCAGGCGCGGCTGGCGGCGGCGATGGCGTCCTTGGGCGTCATGTTGCGGTCGATGTCGATCAGCCCCATGGCGCTCTTGAGCTGGAAGGCCCGTTCGCCGACGTACAGGGCCGAGCCGTTCAGGCTTTCGATCATGTCCTGGGCCGCGCGGCGGGCCTCGCCGGCCCGCATGCCGGGGAACAGGATGATGAATTCGTCGTTGCCGATGCGGCCCAGGGACTGTTCCTCGGACAGCGAGTATTTCAGCCGTTCGCAGACCATCTGCAGCAGCGTGTCGCCCGTCGAGTGGCCGAACAGGTCGTTGACGCGCTTGAGGTGATCCAGGTCCAGGAAGGCCAGGGCGCAGGGCGTGCCGGTCTGCTGCAGGCCTTCGATGGCCTGCTGCATCGTCTTTTCGATGCCGCGGCGATTGAGCGTGTCGGTCAGGGGATCGTTGTCGGCCATCAGGCGCAGCTTGCGGATGGTCTCGGTCCGGGCGCTGATGTCCTGCAGGGAGCCTTCGATGCGGCTGCCCACCAGCGTCGCGCGCAGCAGGAAGTTGCGGGCCGGCGCGTCCGGCGAGGCCTGGATGCGCTGGATCTCGGTGTCGCGGCCCTGTTCCGTGGCCACGGAGATCTCCAGCCAGTCGACCTTGGGGAAGAAGTCGCTCCAGGCGAGGGCGTGCAGGTCCGATTCGGGGGGGATGTCGAGGATTTCGCGCGCGTTCGGGTTCAGATGCTCGAAATGCCGGGTGGCGCCCAGCGTGAACAGACCCAGCGGCGTGAGCGTGTCGCGGGCGATCAGGTCGTTGCGCTGGCGCAGGCGGATCTGGCGGTCTTCGCGCATCTTGTCGGCGGCCGCCAGGGCGATCAGCAGGGTGCTGAGCAGCAGCGCGAACGATCCCGGGAAAAGGGGGATCAGGCCCGCGCGTCCCAGGCCGGTCAGGATCAGGCCCGTCAGCAGGACCACCAGGGCCAGGCAGACGCCGATCGTGTGCCAGAGCTGGGATCGCGTATTGAAGCGGAACAGGCCGTGGATCAGGGTGACCGAGACCAGGGCCGTCGCCAGCCAGGCGGTCAGGAAGGTGGTGAGCTGGAACCAGTTGTAGGAAGGCGTCAGCAGCGCCAGCAGCAGGCAGACCGTGCTCGCGAGGCCGACCAGGCGCAGGCGGCGCACCGTGGCGGCGTCCAGGCTGGGCTGGAACAGGGTGGTGAACAGCTGGATCGTCAGGGCGTAGTAGATCAGGACGGTCAGTTTGCGGATCCAGACCAGGGAATCGGGCGGGATGATGTAGCCCAGGAACTGGTGGTCCCAGCCCAGCGCCCAGGCGCCCAGGCGCATGTTGCAGAGGATCCAGCAGGCCAGCACCGTGTAGGGCTGCTCGCGCATGGTCAGGGAAATGACGATGAGGAAGGCCGCCAGCGTCAGCAGCCCGCCTTCCAGCAGGCCGATGGCCTGGGCGGTGTGCGTCGTGGCGTCGTCCAGGTCGCGGCGCTGCCAGTGCTCGATGGAGAGCCGGGCGGGGAGCGGCAGGTCGAGCCGGCACAGGGCCTGGTTGGCCGTCGAGGTGTTCGGCAGCCGTATCTGCTGCCCGAGCAGGTCGTTCCGGACTTCGAGCGCTTCCAGGGGCGCCGTGGCGGATGGGGCGTGGGAATCGGGCCGGCTGCGCGCCAGCCAGCAGCCGGGCAGGTCGGCCGGATGGGCCGGCACCAGCAGGGAGAACCGGCCGATCGAATCCGTGTCGGGATCGGCGGGCAGATCGGCCAGCAGCCAGGTCGTGCCGGCCGGCGCGGATTCGGCGAGCCGGGTGGGGCGGTTCCGGAGCCGTTCCAGCGCCTGGGCGGGGTCGAGCCCGGTGTCGGCGTGCAGGAAGCGGGCCGTCAGCGGCTGACCGGCGACGTCCGTGTAGCGCGGTTGCAGCAGCAAGGAGGCGGCCAGCCCCAGGCCGAGCAGGATCGGGATGCCGGCGTACAGAAGGAACGACCAGACGCGCCCGGCGGCGGAGTGGGAAGGTGGACCGGACGGGCGGGAAAGAAGCGTCTTGATCGCCATGAAACGATGAGGTGGGACAACAGACCGGTTCCGTGACGCGCAGGCCGGGGTCATGGACGATTGACGTCCGGGTGAGGCGGAAGTTTAGGGTCGGTGGGGGATGCGTTCCTGGGCGTACAGTTCCTGGAGGGTTTCGCGGGGCCGGATCAGCCAGGAGTCCTGGCCGTCCACCAGGACTTCCGCCGCCCTGGGGCGCGTATTGTATTGGCTGGCCATGGAAAAGGCATAGGCGCCCGCGGACAGAATGGCCAGCAGGTCGCCCTGTTCCAGGGGCAGTGCGCGGCCGCGCGCCAGCCAGTCGCCGCTTTCGCAGATCGGTCCGACGACGTCGTAGGTCTCGACGGGCGTGCCGGCGCGCGGGGCGACCGGGACGACGCCGTGCCAGGCCTCGTACAGGGCCGGGCGCATCAGGTCGTTCATGGCGGCGTCCACGATGGCGAAATTGCGCGCTTCGGTCCGCTTGAGGTATTCGACCCGGGTCAGCAGGACGCCCGCGTTGCCGACCAGGGACCGGCCCGGTTCCAGAATGAGCTGCAGATGGTCCAGTCCCCGGGTCTTCAGCGCGGCGAAGACCGGCTCCAGCAGTTCCGCCGGGTCGGGCGGGGTTTCGTCCGTGTAGCGGATGCCCAGGCCGCCGCCCAGGTCCAGGTGCCGCAGGGCGATGCCGTCGGCCGCCAGGGTGTCGATCAGGTCCAGCAGCTTGTCGAGCGCGTCCAGGTAGGGCGCGATCTGGGTGATCTGGGAACCGATGTGGCAGTCCACGCCGACGATCTCCAGGCCGGGATGCTGCAGCGCCTGACGGTACAGTTCGGGGGCCCGGCGGATGTCGACGCCGAACTTGTTTTCCTTGAGGCCGGTGGAGATGTAGGGATGGGTGCGCGCGTCGACGTCGGGGTTGACGCGCAGGGACACCGGGGCGCGCACGCCCAGTTCCTGGGCGATGTCGGCCAGGCGTTCGAGTTCGGCGGCCGATTCGACGTTGAAGCACTTGATCCCGGCGGCCAGCGCCTTGCGGATTTCCCAGCCCTGCTTGCCCACGCCGGAGAACACGACGCGGTCGGGGCTGGCGCCCGCCGCGAGGATGCGTTCGAGTTCGCCGCCCGAGACGATGTCGAATCCGGCGCCCAGGCGCTGGAATTCGTGCAGGACGGCCAGATTGGAATTGGCCTTGACCCCGTAGCAGATCAGCGCGTCGTGGCCGGCGATGGCGTGCGCGTAGCGGTGCCAGGCGGCGTGCAGCGCCGCGCGGGAGTAGACGTACAGGGGCGTGCCGTAGCGGTCGGCGAGTTCGGGCAGCGGGATGTCTTCGGCATGCAGGATGCCATCCCGGAGGGGGAACTGGAGATCGGCGGTCATGAAGGTCAGGATTGCGGGGCGGGGCGTGAGTCCGGTGCGGACGCCGGGGCAAGGGACGGCGGGGCCGCCAGCGCGGCGTCGGCCGGCGGCGGGGCGGGCAGGCGCAGGTCGCCTTTCATGCCGCAGCCGGCCAGCGCGAGGGCCAGGCCGGCGCCGGCCAGGAGGCGCGCGGCGGTCGGGAATGGAGGCAGGGTCGTCATCAGAAGGGCACGCGGACGGGTTGGGGGACGGCGGCGCCGGAGTCGGAATCGGTGTCGGAGTCGCCATGCAGCTGGTCCAGCAGCGTGCCGATGCCGTCCAGCCCGTCGGCGGGCGCGCCGGGCACCGGGTCGCCCGGCGCGGGCAGGCCGACGCGGGCGATGGCCGTTCCCGGCGGGAATTCGGAGAAATAGAAATCGCCGTCGGTGCGCGTCAGGCCGCTGGGCATGGGGCCGGGCGGAATTTCCGGCTGGCCGGCCAGGACGGTGCGCATGTAGTCCACCCAGATGGGCAGGGCGGCGCCGCCGCCGGTCTCGCCCTGGCCCATGGACTTGGGCTGGTCGAAGCCCATCCAGGCCACGGCGACCAGTTTCGGGGTGAAGCCGGCGAACCAGGCGTCCTGGGAGTCGTTGGTGGTGCCGGTCTTGCCGCCGATGTCGTTGCGCTTGAGTTCGCGGTGGGCGCGCGCGCCGGTGCCGAAGGTGGCGACGCCGCGCAGCATGTCGTCCATGACGTAGGCGGTGCGCGGGTCGATCACGCGCGCCAGGGTGTCGCCGGCCACGGTCGGGCGCGAACGCATGATGACCTTGCCGCCGCTGTCGGTGACGTAGTCGATCAGGTAGGGCGGCACGCGGTAGCCGCCGTTGGCGAAGACCGCGTAGCCGCCGGCCAGCTGCAGCGGCGTCACGCTGCCGGCGCCCAGGGCCAGCGGCAGCACGGCCGGCTGGCGCGAGCGGTCGAAGCCGAAGCGGGTGACGTAGTCCTGCACGTATTGGGGGCCCACCGCCTGCATGATGCGGATCGAGACCATGTTCTTGGACTTGTACAGGCCCTGGCGCATGGTGAGCATGGGCTCGTAGGACCGGCCGTAGTTCTTGGGGTTCCAGGCCTTGGAGCCGGTCTGTTCCGCCGTCAGGGAAAAGGGCTCGTCCGAGATCTGCGTGGCCGGCGTCAGGCCGCGTTCCAGGGAGGAGGCGTAGATGAAGGGCTTGAAGGACGAGCCCGGCTGGCGCCAGGCCTGGGTGACGCGGTTGAACTTGCCCTCGTCGAAATCGAAGCCGCCCACCATGGCCCGGACGGCTCCGTCCTGGGCGCTCAGCGAGACCAGGGCGGCCTGGATGGCGGGCTTGTTGATGAGCTCCCAGTATTCGCCCGTCTGGTGCACGTAGACCACCGAGCCGCGCCGGATGCGCACGGATTCCTTGGCGTTGGGCACCAGGCCGCGCGCCACGACGCGCAGGGCGCGCTTGTCGGTGATGTCGATGATCTGGCTGGCGCTGCGCGCGACGCGGATTTCGGTCGGGCTGGCCGACAGGACGACGCCGATGAGCAGGTCGCCGTTGTCGGGGTGCTTTTCCTGCTGGTCGTCGATCAGGTCGTTGAGCGCCTCGGGGTCGGATTCGATGCCCTGGGGCAGGTCGATGTTGTCCTCGGGGCCGGTGTAGGGCGCGCGGCGGGTGTAGTCCAGGATGCCCTCGCGCACGGCCTGGTAGGCGGCTTCCTGGCCCTTGGAGTCGATGGTGGTGTAGATGTTGAAGCCGCGCGAATAGATGTCGTCCTGGTAGACGCCGTACAGCAGTTGGCGGGCCAGTTCGGCCGGGTAGTCGCCGTGCACGCCGTAGCGGCCGCCGGGGGTGTTGGACGCCGAGCGGATCACGATGGGCTGGTCCGCGGCGCGCTGGTATTCGGCGTCGGTCAGGTAGCCCAGGCTGCGCATGCGGCCGAGGACGTAGGCCTGGCGCGACTTGGCGCGCTCGAAGTTGGAGATCGGGTTGAAGCGCGACGGGGCCTTGGGGATGCCGGCCAGCATGGCGGCCTCGGCCGGCGTGATCTCGGCCAGGGGCTTGCCGAAATAGGTCCGGCTGGCGGCGGCGAAGCCGTAGGCCCGATGTCCCAGGAAGATCTGGTTCATGTAGAGATCGAGGATCTGGTCCTTGGTCAGGGTGGCCTCGATCTTGAAGGTCAGCAGCAGTTCGTAGAATTTGCGCGTGTAGGTCTTTTCCGACGACAGGTAGAAATTGCGCGCCACCTGCATGGTGATGGTGCTGGCGCCCTGCGTCTTGGACATGTGGATGGTGTTGGCCAGCGCGGCGCGCAGCACCCCTGTCCAGTCGATGCCGCCATGCTGGTAGAAGCGGTCGTCCTCGGCCGCCAGGATGGCGGATTTCATGACGTCCGGGATTTCGTCGAAGCGCAGGACGTTGCGGCGTTCTTCGCCGAATTCGCCGATCAGGACCTTGTCCGCGGTGTAGACGCGCAGCGGCACGCGGGGCCGGTAGTCGATCATCGCCGTCAGGTCCGGCAGGTTGGGCCAGGCCAGCGCCAGCGCCAGACTCATGAGCAGGGCCCCGCACAGACCCAGGCCGGCAAACAGCACGATCGCCTTGAGGACCAATCGCGTGAACCAGGAGCGGGCCGCCGGGGCCTTCTGCTTGGAGGAGGTATTGGTGGATTTCATCAGAGGCGATTGTAAGCCCTGACCGGATCGGGCCTGGGGGCGGGGGCGGGGTCTGTGTAACAGGATGCTGCGCGCGAGGCGGGGCGCCGCTGCGCAGGCGGGGCGCCGGCTGATGCGATAATACACGCAAACGAACAGCCCGATGCCCCGCCATGACGATGGAATGCGCCGCCGATCCGACCCGGATGCCCCCCGATGGGCGGGACGGTGTGCGGCCGATTTTCCTGATCGGCATGATGGGGGTGGGCAAGACCACGATCGGCCGTCAGCTGGCCGTGGCGCTGGGGCGCGAATTCGTCGACCTGGACCATGCCATCGAGGCGCGTTGCGGGGTGCGCATCGCCACCATCTTCGACATCGAGGGCGAGGCGGGCTTCCGCCGCCGCGAGACGGCCGCCCTGGATGAATACACGCGCCGTCCCGGCCTGGTCCTGGCGACCGGCGGGGGCGCCGTGCTGGCCGAGGACAACCGCCGCATGCTGGGCGAGCGCGGCTGCGTCGTCTATCTGCGGGCCGGGGCCGACGAACTCTATCGGCGCGTGGCCCGGGACCGGGGCCGGCCGCTGCTGCGCATCGACGATCCGCGCCAGCGCATCGTCGACCTGCTGGCCCAGCGCGAACCGCTGTACGAAAGCGTGGCCGAAGTCACGCTGGACACGGGCGACCAGCCGGTCGCCCAGGTGCTGCGCAACCTGCTGCCGCTGCTGCCGGCCTCGGCGGCGGCCAGGGCCCCTCTCACGGAATAGGAATCCATGCATACAGTCCAGGTCGAGACCCCCGGCGGACACTATCCCATCCATATCGGCGCGGGGCGGCTGGACGCCGTCGTGGACAGCATCCCGGGCGATGCCACGGCGATCGCCGTCGTCACCAACACCACGGTGGACGCCCTGTACGGCGCGCGGCTGCGCGCGGCCCTGGAAACCACCGGCAAGCCGCTGCTGTCCATCGAACTGCCCGACGGCGAGCAATACAAGACCTGGGAATCCCTGGACCGCATCTTCGACGCGCTGCTGGCGGCGGCCCTGGACCGCAAGGCCGTGCTGGTGGCCCTGGGCGGCGGGGTGGTGGGCGACATCTGCGGTTTCGCGGCCTCGTGCTACATGCGCGGCATCCGCTTCGTCCAGGTGCCCACCACGCTGCTGGCCCAGGTGGATTCCTCGGTGGGCGGCAAGACCGCCATCAACCATCCGCGCGGCAAGAATATGATCGGGGCGTTCTACCAGCCCCTGGCCGTGGAGATCGATCCCGGGGTCCTGGCGACGCTGCCGGCCCGGGAAATCTCCGCCGGCCTGGCCGAGATCATCAAGTACGGCATGATCGCCGATCCCGAATTCTTCGACTGGTGCGAAGCCCACGTCGACGCCCTGCGCGCGCTCGACGACCAGACCATCCGGCATGCCGTGCGCCGCTCCTGCGAACTCAAGGCCTGGGTCGTGTCTCAGGACGAACGCGAATCGGGCCTGCGCGCCATCCTCAATTTCGGCCACACGTTCGGCCACGCCATCGAGTCCGGCCTGGGCTACGGCCAGTGGCTGCACGGCGAGGCCGTGGGCTGCGGCATGGTCATGGCGGCGGAACTGTCCGCCCGGGTCTGCGGGCTGGACGCCCGGGCCGTGGACCGCATCCGGGCGCTGGTGGCGGCCATCGGCTGCCCGGTGGCTCCCCCCGGTCTGGGCGCCGGCCGCTGGCTGGACCTGATGCGGGTGGATAAAAAGAACGAAGGCCGGCGGATCCGCTACGTGCTGTTGCCGGCCCTGGGGCGGGCCGAGGTCCGGGCGGTCGACGACGATCTGGTGCGCCCGCTGCTGCCGGGCACGGAGGCCTGACATGGCCGGCCCGGCTCCGTATGCCTGCCGCCCGGACACCTCCCGGGGGCGACGCCATCCGGAGCCGCCGCCCGCCGGCCGCACCGACTTTCAGCGCGACCGCGACCGCATCATCCATTGCTCGGCCTTCCGCCGGCTGGAATACAAGACCCAGGTCTTCCTCAACCACGAAGGCGACCTGTTCCGCACCCGCCTGACGCACAGCATCGAGGTCGCGCAGATCGCGCGCACGCTGGCGCGCAACCTGGGGGTGAACGAAGATCTGACCGAGGCCGTCGCCCTGGCCCACGACCTGGGCCACACGCCTTTCGGCCACGCCGGCCAGGACGAGCTCAATGCCTGCCTGCGCGAACTGGCGCCCGAGGCCGGGGGCTTCGAGCACAACCTCCAGAGCCTGCGGGTGGTCGACGAACTCGAAGAACGCTACGCGGCCTTCAACGGCCTGAACCTGTGCTTCGAGACCCGCGAGGGCATTCTCAAGCACTGCTCGCGCGCCCATGCGCGGCGGCTGGGCGATGTCGGCGCGCGGTTCCTGGACGGCACCCAGCCTTCCCTGGAAGCCCAGCTGACCAACCTGGCCGACGAGATCGCCTACAACAATCACGACGTGGACGACGGCCTGCGCTCGGGCCTGATCACGGTGCCGCAGCTGCTGGGCGTCGAGATCTTCGCCACGCACCACGAGCAGGTCCTGCGCCGTCATCCGGGCCTGGATCCCAAACGGCTGGTGTCCGAGGTCATCCGCGCCATGATCAACACGCTGGTGCAGGACCTGACGCGCACCACGGAAGACCGCATCGGCCGGCTGCGTCCGGCGTCCGTGGACGAGGTCCGGGCCGGGCCGCCGCTGGCGGCCTTCTCCGACGAGATCCGCGTCCAGGCCGACGCCCTCAAGCAGTTCCTGCTGAAGAACCTGTACCGGCATTTCCAGGTCATGCGCATGACGGGCAAGGCCCGCCGCGTCGTGCGGGAACTGTTCCGGGCGTTCCAGGACGATCCCCGCCTGCTGGCGGACGAATACCGGCGTGAAGACCCGGTGGAACAGGCGCGCGCGATCGCCGACTACATCGCCGGCATGACGGACCGCTACGCGATCCGCGAACATCGGGCGATTTACAGAATGGATTAGCCCGGACACGAAACAGTCCCCTGCGGACTGTTTCGTGCCTGGCTGATCCAAGCGGCCTGCAGGCCGCGCGGTGGAGAGCTGCTCCGGCTTGAGAAGTTCCCTGCGGACTGTTGAACAGAGGAGGACGAATCATGCCTCTCGAACCCTCGGATCACACCGGCATGCTGCGACGGATGCTGGCCGCGCTGGACCCGGACGCGTCGCCCGACGCGCTGCGGGTGGATGGACGGGCGGGGCTGGCCTCGCGCTATCCGGTCAGCGGCCTGGCCTGCGCCGGCATCGGCTCGGCCGCGCTGATGCTGGCGCGATGGGCGCGGCCCGGGAGCCCGGGGCCGGTCGAGGTCGACCGGGCGCTGGCCTCGTGGTGGTTCGGTTTCAGCATTCGGCCGCGGGGCTGGGAACGGCCGGACGTGCGCGATGTCGTCACGGGCGACTACGCGGCGCGGGACGGCTGGATCCGCCTGCATGCCAACGCGGCCCATCATCGCCGCCGGGCGCTGGCCGCGCTGCCACGTGCGGCACCGGCAAGCAAGGCCTGCGCCGCGCGGCGCTGCATCGCGTCCTTGAGCATCTGGCGCAGCGCCTTGGGCGTGAGCAGGCCGGCCGCCTGTGCAAGGCCGACCGCGCCACCGACATGGTGCGCCGCGAGCCGACCGCGCTGGCCGCAGTGGAGGCG
>CBFGXR010000044.1:0-9848 GCA_965652675.1 uncultured Castellaniella sp. | reverse complement strand
TCGTACTTGGGTGAGCGGGGGCCGTAAAGGATGCCGCCCGGCTGACCGGCAAACACGGGTCAGGCGGGACAGTTTCTTCAGGGCCGCGTGGCGCAGTTCGGCCGTTTCCACGAAACGGGCCTCGAAATCGGCGACGGCGTTCCGGGCGGCCGCCAGCAGCTTCTGGACCTGGGCGTCGCGCGGGCCGTGGTCGTCGTCGCGGCGGTGGTCGATTTCGGCCAGCCGGTGGTTCAGGGCCTCGATCAGCAGGTGGCGGCGCTTCGGATCGTCCAGCAGGTCGTCCTGCAGGTAGGGGTTGCGCTGCACCACCCAGATGTCGCCCAGCACCTCGAACAGCATGCGGGCCGAGCGGCCGGTGCGCCGCTGCGAGCGCAGTTCGGACAGCACCCGCCAGGATTCCTCGCCCAGCAGCCGGCAGACGATTTCGCGGTCCGACCAGGAGGTGTAGTTGTAGGGAATTTCACGCAGGCGCGGCGTCTGGGGGGATGCGAGCAGTTCGCGGGCGACAGGGGCGTTCATGAGGATGTCGAGATGTCGGTGCCCCTGGAGTCCGAAGGGGCAATCATCTAGTTTAAGGGCAAAACGTCCCTGATTCGAGATGAGCTTATATCCCGGGGCTGTGAGCGACTGGCGGGGGGCGGGGTTTCGTTATCCGGACGCGTCGAGATGGCGCGTGGCCTTCACGTCCTCGGTGGGAAAGTCCGCCGAGGACGGAGTCCGTTTCATTGCAGTTCGTACTTGGGTGAGCGGGGGCCGTAAAGGATGCCGCCCGGCTGACCGGCAAACAGCAGGGATTGGCTGGCCGTGCCGGCCACGACGTAGCTGCGGTCCGACAGCGTATTGACGATCTGACTGACGATGGCATTGACAAGCATGCCGATCAGCCCCCCGCTGTTTCCACTATTTTCGACCACTGCCGTGTGCCCTTCCCAGAGGACGGCGCCGGAACGCAGATCGATCAGCGATGCCTCGAGAGCGACGGACACTGAACTGGCGAAGACCGCATAGGATGCGCCGTATTGCTTGACTCGCATGTAGAGCGCGGCGTCGGCACCGAATATCTCGCGTAATTTCGCTGCGGGCAGTTCCTGGATTTCCGCCGGCGCGGTGAGCCCGTTTTGCCGGAACGTTTCCTCCATGACCGCAACCGGGATGACGTAGTATCCCGATTCGGCCAATGGGAAAGTGGATTGCGCCAGAACCCCTTGCGAAGCATCGACTTCGACGGTTTCGTTCAGGGGGGGCAGCACCAGGATCGAGGCGGGTCGGCTTTCCCGGAACGCGGCATAGTCGACTTGGTTCTGGTTGGCGGCGCAGCCTGCCAGCGCGAAGGCCAGCAGCGCCGCGCCAATGTGTTTCAGGGTTCTGATGGGTGCCATCATGATTTTCCTGTGCCGGAATCGCCGTGCTTCGTCGATGTCGTGGATGGGGAGGGCGTGGTTTCGGGTTGCGAGCCGGGCGAAGTGGCCGCCTTGTCCGGGGCGGGCGTTTGCGACGTGTTGCGCAGCAGAAAATCCATGAAGGGCGCCGATTCGGGGAAGGCCGCCTTTTCACTCTGGATTTGTTCGAGCGCGCGCGCGTCCTCGCCTGTTTTCAGGTATAGCAGCCCCAGATGCGCATGAAACCCGGGCGGCAGAGCCTGATTGGCCGCGCGCGCGGTTTCGATGTTGTGTTCCATGGTCTGGACCTGGGTAGCCGTGTCGCCGCCTTCGTCCTGGAAGTAGGCGTGAACTTGCGGCTGGTAGGATTCCCAGTTGTAGAGCAGGGGTTGACGCGGGGCGCAGGCGGTCAGCAGACCGACCAGGATGCCCGCGCCGATCAGTCGGACCGGCTGACTGGTTCGTCCTTGCTTGTATTGGCGCATGGATTACCTCATTTCGTCTGAGGTTGCCAGGCGCCCGATTGGACTCCTTCGACCAGGCGATCGACGGCTTCGCGGATGGCCAGGTCGAGTACTTTCCCGTTCAGTGTCGAGTCATAGCCGGCCGTACCGCCGAAACCGATGATTTCTCTGTTGGACAGGCTGTATTCGCCTGCGCCCGAGGTGGAGTAGACGACTTCCGAGGTGGTGGCGTCGACGACGTTGAGGTCGACCTTCGCATAGGCCACTTGTTGTTTGCCTCGCCCCAGTAGCCCAAAGAGTTGCTTGTCTCCGGTGACTTTTCGGCCGAATGCGGTGACATCCCCCGTGACGACGTAGCGGGCGCCCTTGATGGCGAGGGATTTCTTGTTGAACTGAGCTTCCTGGGCGATTTCGCTGAGATTCTCGCGGTCCATGACCTGGAATCTGCCAGTGCGCTGCAGATGACTGATCAGGATGGTTTTGGCTTGTCCGCCGAGGCGGTCCACGCCGTCCGAAAAGACGCCCCTCAGGTAGCTGCTGCGGTTGTCGAACTTACCGACGGAAATCGGGCTGCGTTCTCCATGGTAGGCCGTACCGGCCGAGGCGACGGCGGGAACCTGCAGGGCCTGGGAATGTTCGGTAGCGCAGCCCGCAAGCGCGGCGCTCAGGACGGTGATGCATGCAAGGGTGGCCAGGGGGCGTGACATGATGCTGCTTCCTTTCGAGAGTGTCGGGGGTGGATGCTGGGGGAGCGATCCAGAAGGCAGCAGATTATATACATCATGAAACAGTTATATACAAATGGCCGGAATCCTTTGAGGATATTGGATCGGATCGTGGTGTGGGGATCCGCCGCTCACAGCCATCCGCTCAGCCACGGCCAGGCGTGCAGCAGGGCGGCCGTCATGACGATGTAGCGCAGGCATTTGCCGATGGCCATGCAGGCGACGCAGGGCCAGAAGGGCAGGCGCAGCCAGCCGGCGACGGCGCATAGCGGGTCACCGACGCCGGGCAGCCAGGACAGCAGCAGCGCGGACGGGCCGAAGCGCTGGAACCAGCGGGTGGTCAGGGCGTGCCAGCGGCCGCCGGGCGACGGGGCGTCGCCGCCGGTGGTCCTGGCGGTGGAGTGATCGCCGTCGGGGCGGTCCGCCTGCCGGGCGCGCCAGCGGTGCCAGGCGGCTTCCGCCCCGGCGCCCATGGCGTAGCTGATGGCGCCGCCGATCGTGTTGCCCAGGGTGGCGACCAGGACGGCGGGCCAGAACATGGACGGCGCGACCTGCACGTAGGCGAAGACGGCCGGCTCCGAACCCAGCGGCAGCAGCGTGGCCGACACCAGGCTGACGAGGAAGATCGCGGGCAGGCCGACCTTGGGCAGCGCGAACAGGGCCAGCAGGGTATGGATCGAGGAGTGCAGCCAGGCTTCCATGGTGGATGGAGTGTAGCCCGGCCGGGCGGATTACGACCGGGCGATCGCGGCGCTCTGACCGAAGGGCGCGTTGGGCAGGGGTTCCCAGCGGAACCGGTTCTTGCCGGAATGCTTGGCCGCGTACATGGCGGCGTCGGCATGGGCCACCAGGGCGTCCGGATCCTGGCCGTGCCGAGGGTGGATCGCCGCTCCGACGCTGGCCGATATCCGGACCTGGATGCCGTCGGCCAGGTCGAAGGGCCGGGTCAGCGCGTCCAGGATCGTGAGGGCGACGCGTTCGCAGCCTTCGAGGCTGTCCAGGCCCGACAGGACGATGCCGAACTCGTCGCCGCCGAAGCGGGACACGGTGTCCTCGGATTCGGCGCGGACGCAATGTTCCAGGCGCCGGGCCACCTGCTGCAGCAGGATGTCGCCCATGGCGTGCCCGTGGCTGTCGTTGACTTCCTTGAAGCCGTCCAGGTCCAGGTACAGCACGGCCGCCAGGCCGTTGCGGCGGTATGCCGATTCCAGGGCGCGGGCGCAGCGGTCCTGGAACATGACGCGGTTGGGCAGGCCGGTCAGCGAGTCGTGCAGGGCGTCGTGCGCCAACCGGGTCTCGAGATCCTTGCGGGCCGTGATGTCCTGCACGACGGCCACCAGGAAATCCGGCAGGCCGGCCGCGTCGCGCACGACGCTGAGGGCCTCGCAGACCCAGAGCAGGCCGCCGTCGCGGCGCCGGTAGGTTTTTTCGATCTCGGGCGGCGGCCCCAGGAAATGTGCCGTCAGCCGGGCTTTCAGGAAGGTGCGGGCGCCGTCCCGGTCGCCCGGGGGCGCCAGGTCGAACAGGGTCCGTTCCAGCAGCTCGGGCGGGTCGTAGCCCAGCATCCGGCAGAATTTCTCGTTGACTTCCAGGAAGCGGCCGTCGGGCGCGATGCGGGCGATGCCCATGGCCGCCTGGTGGAAGGTGGCGCGGAACAAGGCCTCGTTGGCTTCCAGGGCCTCGGTGGCCGCGCGCTGGCGGATCGACAGAAAGAGGAACAAGGCCATGAGCCCGAGCAGGGCGGCCGTGGCGCCGGCCGCGACGAGCAGATAGGTCGTGCGGCGCCGCTGGACGGGGAGCAGGGCGTCGGCATAGTCCGATCCGACGGTGATCAGCAGCGGGTAGCTGGCCATCGTGCGGTAGCTGATGATGCGGGTCACGCCGTCGATGGAATCGCCGTCGTCCACGAACGATCCTTCGGGCTGGGTGGCCTGGCGCAGGTTCCAGGCATGCTTGCCCTGGTCCAGGCCGTACGTGGGGCGGGTGCCGATCAGGCGGCTGCGCAGGACGCCGTCCAGCCCGGCGATTTCCAGCATGTCGGAGGGGCCCAGATGGATGCCGCCGTGCAGGGTGGCGAGGTTGGCGGGATCCACCGACAGGACGACCACGCCGCCGAAGTCGCCGTCCGGCTTCTGGATGCGCAGGGACATGGGGATGCGCCACTGGCTGGAGATCCGGCCCAGCACGGGACGGTCCAGATAGAGCGAGTCTTCCCGGCTGCCGCGCTGCTTCGTGAAGAAGTCGCGGTCGGCGTAGTTGACGCGGCTGGCGCCTTGCGTGCTGGTGACGATGGCGCCGGTCTCGTCGACGATGCTGAGGATGGTGAAGGCCCCGTCCCGGATGATGCGCTGTTCGACCCAATGCCGCAGATCCAGCCGGGTGCCGTCGCGCAGGTATTCCTGGCGGGCGAAGGCGGCGATCTGTTCGGCTTCCTTCAGGGTGCGGGTCACCTGCTGTTCGAAGGCGATGGCCAGGTTGGTGTTGGAACGCATGGCGGCGGCCACGGCCTGGGCGCGTTCGAAGGTGGTGCGCTGCAGGGTGGTGAGCCAGACCAGAACGATGGCGGCGGCGCCGACCAGCAGGATCAGCAGCTGCAGGGGCGACAGGCTGGGCAGCCGGAATCCGGTCCCCGGGGACTTGCGGGTGCTGCCCGGCTTGGCGGACAGTGTCATCGAAGCGTTCTCCCGTTGGTGTCCGGCATGATCCGCGCCGGAAATCCGCCTGTTCATCTGTCTATGAGTGACAGAACTTTACGGCGCGCCACCGGGTTTGTCGAGCCTGTGACCCTGGTGTGAAAGCCGCCTCCGCGTCGCGGGGCGGCTTTGGATTGCGGTGCCTTTCGCTGTGATATTCTTTTTGATTCACCGTTCTTCCGCCACCGCGCCATGTCCGTCGATTATCTGAAACGCATCCTGACGTCCAAAGTCTATGACGTCGCACACGAGACAGCCCTGGACCCGGCGCCCCGAATTTCCAAGCGGATCGGCAATACCGTGCTGCTCAAGCGCGAGGACACCCAGCCCGTGTTCAGCTTCAAGCTGCGCGGCGCCTACAACAAGATGGCCCATCTCGGGGAAGAAGAACTGCGGCGCGGCGTCATCGCCGCCTCGGCCGGCAACCACGCCCAGGGCGTGGCGCTGGCGGCCAGCCGCCTGAAGTGCCGGGCGGTGATCGTCATGCCGGTGACCACGCCCCAGGTCAAGATCGACGCCGTGCGCGCCCTGGGCGGCGAGGTCGTGCTGTTCGGCGACAGCTTCACCGATGCCGCCGATCACGCCTCCGAACTGCAGGCGCGCGATGGCCTGACCTTCGTGCATCCCTTCGACGATCCCGACGTGATCGCGGGCCAGGGCACCGTGGGCATGGAGATCCTGCGCCAGCATACCGGGCCCATCGACGCGGTCTTCGTCGCCATCGGCGGCGGCGGCCTGATCGCCGGGGTGGCGGCCTACATCAAGCAGCTGCGGCCCGAGATCAAGATCATCGGCGTGCAAACCGTCGATTCCGACGCCATGATCCGCAGCATCCAGGCCGGGCGCCGGGTCCGGCTGGCCGACGTGGGGCTGTTCTCCGACGGGACGGCGGTCAAGCAGGTGGGCCAGGAAACCTTTCGCCTGGCGCGCGAATACGTCGACGACTACGTCACCGTCGACACCGACGCGGTCTGCGCCGGGATCAAGGACGTGTTCCAGGACACGCGCAGCGTGCTGGAACCCGCCGGCGCCCTGGCGCTGGCCGGGGCCAAGCGCTACGCCGCCCAGCACAAATGGAAGGGCAAGACCCTGGTGGTCATCACCTGCGGCGCGAACATGAATTTCGACCGCCTGCGTTTCGTGGCCGACCGTGCCGACGTCGGCGAGGCGCGCGAGGCCCTGTTCGCCATCACCCTGCCGGAAAAGCGCGGCAGCTTCCTGCGCCTGTGCGAAGCCGTGGGCCAGCGGGCCGTGACCGAGTTCAACTACCGGATTTCCGACGCCGAGCAGGCGCACGTCTACGTGGGCCTGCAGATCCGTTCGGAACCCGAAATCGAAAAGCTGGCGGCGCATTTCCGCAAGCTGGATTTCCCCACCCTGGACCTGACCGGCAATGAAATGGCCAAGACCCACCTGCGCTACATGGTGGGGGGGCGTTCGGGCCTGGCCGAAAACGAGGTCCTGTACCGCTTCGAATTCCCCGAGCGCCCCGGCGCCCTGATGAAGTTCCTGGGCGCCATGAATCCCGACTGGAACATCAGCCTGTTCCATTACCGCAACCAGGGCGACGACTACGGCCGCATCCTGGTCGGCATCCAGGTGCCGCCCGCCGACAAGAAGGCCTTCAAGGAATTCCTGTCCACGCTGGGCTATCCCTGCTGGAACGAAACCGAGAATCCGGCCTACCGCCTGTTTCTTTGACCGTCGGCCTCAGGCGGCCTCGGCCGTGGAGGCCGGCGCCTTCGGATCTGCGGGCGAACAGACGCGCGCCGCCGGGAACAGGACGCTGAAGACGCTGCCTTTGCCTGGCGTGCTCCGGATGTCCAGCGTGGCGTCGTGGCGCATGGCGACGTGCTTGGCGATGGCCAGCCCCAGGCCGGTGCCGCCGGTGGCGCGTGAACGGCCCCGATCGACCCGGAAGAACCGTTCCGTCAGGCGCGGGATGTCGGCCGGCTCGATGCCGATGCCCGTGTCCCGGACCCGGTAGGCGGCGCCTCCGTCGGGGGTCGATTCCCACAGGACCGTGATGGCGCCGCCCGGCGGGGTGTAGCGCACGGCGTTGGTCAGCAGGTTGCCGACCGCCGAGGCCAGTTCGGTGTCCTGGCCGCGAATGCGCAGGGTCTCGTCCAGGCGGACGTCGAACGTGTGCCGGCCGCCCGACAGCGCCTGGGCCTGGGTCAGGGCGGTGCGCGCCAGGGCCGCGACGGGGACGGGCCCGCCTTCCTGGTTGGGCGTCGATTCCAGCGAGGACAGGGTCAGCAGGTCGGCCACCAGGGCCTGCATGTTGCGGGCCTGCTGCGCCATCAGGTCCAGGTAATGGCGGCGCTGTTCGTCCGTCAGGGCGTCGGGCGGCATGTCCTGCAGGGTTTCCACGAACCCCGACAGCACGGTCAGCGGCGTGCGCATTTCGTGGGACACGTTGGCGACGAAATCCTTGCGGGTGTTTTCCAGCCGTTCGATCTGGGTGATGTCGCGCGTGACCATCAGGAACTGGCCGACCCCGTAGGGGGCGAGGTGCAGCGACAGGGTACGGTTCTGGCCGTCGCGCCCCAGGTGCAGGATCAGGGGACGGTCCCAGGTTTTCTGCCCCGCGTAGCGGGCGAATTCCGGCGCGCGCACGATATTGAGGATGCTGTGGCCCCGATCCCGGTCCAGGTCCAGCCCCAGGTGGCCGGCCGCCATCTGGTTGCACCATTGCAGGGATTTGTCGGGATCCAGCGTCAGGGCGCCGTCGGGCAGGGCCTCGGCGGCCAGCAGGGCGCGATGGAAGCTGCGCGCGCGATCCTGCAGGTCCAGGCGGTTCTGCTTCAGCTTGCGGTAGATGGGCGCCAGGATTTCGTCCCACGGACCGACCGAGGGCGGCGGCGGTTCGTCGATGGCGCGTACCCAGCGGGCGATGCGCGACAGCTGCAGGCCGCTGGCCAGGACCATCAGCAGCAGGCCCAGGGCGAAGACGGCCCAGCCGGTGGCGGCGCCCAGCCAGGCGCCCAGCAGCCAGCCGCCCAGTGCCCAGAGCGCGATGGAAACGAGAGTCTTGCTCATTGCGGGTGTGTGATGCTGAAACGGTAGCCCGCCCCGCGCGAGGTCTGGATGGCGCCTTCCAGGCTAGCGGGCGACAGGGCCTTGCGCAGGCGGCGGATATGGACGTCCACCGTGCGTTCTTCGACGAAGACGTGGTCGCCCCAGACCTGGTCCAGCAGCTGGCTTCGGCTGTACACGCGCTCCGCATGCGTCATGAGGAAGTGTAGCAGGCGGAATTCCGTGGGCCCCATGGGCAGCGGCTGGCCGTGGCCGGACACGCGCCGGGAATCCGGTTCCAGCCGCAGCCCGCCGGCCTCGATCGGGTCGGGGGTGAGCTGCGGCGCCCGGCGGCGCAGCAGGGACTTGATGCGCGCCAGCAGTTCGCGCGGCGAGAAGGGTTTGGTGATGTAGTCGTCGGCGCCGGCTTCCAGGCCGTCCACCTTGTCCTGTTCGGCGCTGCGGGCGGTCAGCATGATCAGCGGGATGTCGCGGGTGCGGGCGTCGCCGCGCAGCTGGCGGGCCAGGCGGATGCCGGGCTGGTCGGGCAGCATCCAGTCCAGCAGGATCAGGTCGGGCAGGACCTGCTGGATCTGTTCCAGGGCCTGGCCCGCGTCCAGCGCGCCGCGCACGGCGTAGCCGGCATGCTGCAGATTGATGGACAGCAGTTCCTGGATGGCGGGTTCGTCTTCGATGAGCAGGATGGTGGCGGGCATGGGGAAGGTCTCTCAAGGCGGCGCGGATGTCATCATACGGTCGCATTGTTTCATTGATGTGACGCTGTCATATAGGGCTCGGGCCGCGCGGCGTGGAGGCCTTCTTGCCGCCGGGCCGCCCCAAGGCAAGAAGCGCCCCCTTGGGGGGCAGCAAGCGGCCGCAGGCTGCGCGGCGTGGGGGCCTTCTACGGTGGTACGATACGCGGATCATGAGCACACCCGCACCAGACGCCGGCCAGGGGCCGCAGACGCATTTCGGTTTCGAGACCGTCCGGGAAACGGACAAGGCCCGCCGCGTGGCCGAGGTCTTCCATTCGGTGGCTTCGCGCTACGACGTGATGAACGACCTCATGTCGGCCGGCCTGCATCGCATCTGGAAGGCCTTCACCATCGGCCGCGCCCAGGTGCGCCCGGGCATGCGGGTGCTGGACATCGCCGGGGGCACCGGCGACCTGGCGCGCGCCTTCGCCCGCCGCGCCGGCCCCGAAGGCGAGGTCTGGCTGACCGACATCAACGATTCCATGCTGCGCGTGGGCCGCGACCGCCTGCTGGACCGCGGCGTGGTCGCGCCGGCGGCGGTCTGCGACGCCGAATGCCTGCCGTTCCCGGATCGTTATTTCGATCGCGTGTCGGTGGCGTTCGGCCTGCGCAACATGACGCACAAGGACCTCGCCCTGGCGGAAATGCGCCGCGTGCTGAAACCGGGCGGCAAGCTGCTGGTGCTGGAATTCTCCCGCGTGACGCCGGCCCTGGCGCCCGCGTACGACTGGTATTCCTTCAACATCCTGCCGAAAATGGGCCAGCTGGTGGCCGGCGACGAGGGTAGCTACCGCTATCTGGCGGAATCCATCCG